>JAICIM010000572.1 GCA_025928885.1 Ktedonobacteraceae bacterium
ATGCCCTGCTCGATGCGCTCGATAGCTTGATGCAGGGGCGTACAACGCTCTTTGCTACCCATCGGCTCGTCGCAATGGAGCGTATGGATGAGATTATCGTGCTGAATGAGGGGTGCATCGTCGAACGTGGCACGCATGCGCAACTTATCCAGCAGAACGGCTTATATAGACAATTGTTTGATTTACAAAATAATATAGTAACCTTTGCGGAGGTGTAGGATATGGATGCGACAACGCTTTTATCGCGTATACAGTTCGCCTTCACCATTGGCTATCATTATCTCTTTCCACAGCTAACAATGGGATTGGCACTGTTGCTCGTTATCCTCAAAGCGCTCTATCTGCGCACAAAGGATGAGCGTTTTAACACAGCCTCGCGCTTCTGGGCCAGGCTGTTCGCCACGACCTTTATTCTAGGCGTCGTGACCGGCATTCCAATGGAGTTTCAGTTTGGCACTAACTGGTCGCGCTTCTCGGCCTATGCTGGCGATATCATTGCGCAGACGCTGGCGATGGAGGGGGCGTTCGCCTTTTTCCTTGAATCGGCCTTTCTCGGCGTCTTCCTGTTTGGTGAGCAGATATTCGGACAGAAGATGCATATGTTTTCGGCGGTGATGGTCTGGCTCGGCACCTGGGCTTCGGGCGGCTTTATCATTGCTTCGAACGCCTGGATGCAGCATCCGGTCGGCTATACCATCGTTGGCAATAAGCTGCACATCTCCAACTATTGGGAAGTGCTGTTCAATCCCTGGATCATCCCGCAATTTATGCACACGATGGGCGGCGCGGTCGTGACGGGCAGCTTCTTTATGGCCGGGCTGGGGGCCTTCTACCTGTTGTCGAAGCGCCACGTCGAATATGGGCGCATCTTTCTCACCCTGGGTGTGATCGTGGGACTGATCTCCAGTGCGCTGCAACTCTATCCCAGCGGCGATATGGAGGGGAGCCAGGTCACGGAACATCAGCCCGTCAAGCTGGCGGCGATGGAGGGGCTGTTCAAAACGGAGCAGCCAGCGGGAATCATCATTCTAGGTCAGCCCGACGTGGACAATCAGACGCTCGATAATCCCATCATTGTGCCGGGTGTGCTGAGCTTTTTGACCTATCGCCACTGGTCCGCAGAAGTGAAGGGCTTGAACGCCTTCCCACGCGATCAATGGCCCGACAATATCAGCCTGCTCTACTATACCTATCATATTATGGTCGGGCTAGGCACCTTCTTTATTGCGATTATGGGTGTTGGTTTCCTGCTCTGGCTCTGGAAGCGCCGCCTCTATGAAACGCGCTGGATGCTCTGGATCATTATGCTGGCGACCCCGTTCCCCTTTATCGCCAATACCGCTGGCTGGTTTACGACCGAACTGGGCCGTCAACCCTGGATCATCTTTGGCCTGCTGCATACTGCTCAAGGCTCTTCGGCCCACGTGTCGTCGGGCAACGTCCTGTTCACTCTGCTTGGCTTTATGGGCATGTATCTCTTGCTGGGCCTGCTCTATGTGATCTTGATGACCTTTGATGGGTTGCGCGGCCCGGTGTCAGCGAGTGAGGCGAAAGATATCCACGAGGCCGAAGGATTGACCGATAGCAGCGTGTATTAAAGGAGAACGATGATGCCGACACTCTGGTTTATTCTGGTTGCGTTTATGCTCACGATGTATGTGTTGCTCGATGGCTTCGATCTTGGAGCCGGAGCGATCCATCTGTTTGCGGCGCGGACTGATAAAGATCGCCGCCTGATCTTGCGTGCCATTGGCCCCGTCTGGGACGGCAACGAGGTCTGGTTGATTGCAGCTGGTGGCACGCTCTTTTTCACCTTCCCGTTGCTCTATGCATCGAGCTTTAGCGGGTTTTACCTGCCGCTGATGATGGTGCTCTGGCTGTTGATGTTGCGCGGGGTGGCGATTGAGCTGCGTTCGCGCGTCCCCAGCCCGGTCTGGAGTAGCTTCTGGGATGGTGTGTTCTTTATTGGCAGTGCGCTGCTCGCCATCTTCTTTGGCGCGGCGCTGGGCAACGTGATTCGCGGGGTGCCGCTGGCGAAGGATGCCACTTTCTTCGAGCCGCTGTGGACCGATTTCTTCAATCCGCTCAGTCCGACGCCGGGCATTCTGGATTGGTATACGGTGCTGGTGGGCCTGATGGCGCTCTCGACGCTGGTCCTGCACGGCGCCAACTATATCGCCGTTAAGACGCGAGATGCTGTATATACGCAGGCCAGACGCTTCGCACGCTGGGCCTGGATCGCGACCGTTTTGCTGACCATTTTTGCGACGCTGGCGACGTTTTTCATTCAGCCGCTGGTCTATGCGAGCTTCACGCAACGGCCCTGGGGTGTGATCTTTCCGCTACTGGCGCTGGCCGGTCTGGTAGGCTCGTTTGTGTTCAATCAGCACGGCAACGATCTATGGGCGCTCTTCTCATCGGGCGCGTTTATTGTGGGGATGCTGGCCAGCGCAGCCTTTAGCCTCTATCCCAACGTTCTGCCCGCCGTCGATCCCGCCAACAGTCTGACGATTGTCAACGCCTCCGCCTCCCTTTATGGTCAGACGGTCGGGCTGGTCTGGTGGATCATTGGCATGGTGCTTGCCGCCATTTACTTCATCTTCACTTATCGCACTTTCTGGGGTAAGGTAAGCGTTGCTGATACGGGGGGGCATTGATGTAATGTGTTTCGTGGTTGCGGGAGAAAGTCGCGCAACCACGAAATGTGGTATTGAATTATTGATCCTGCTCGGCGTAGCGTACCAGGTTGGAGATAGTTTCTTGTAATTCTTCCTGCTTGAAGCCCGGTTTGCTTACCAGCTTTTGAAATGGAACCACTTTTCTTGCGTCAATCTTGACTGATGATTACCTTCCCCAGGGCGCGTGCCTCCTGGTAGTAGCGATAGGCGGCTCTGGCTTCCTCAAAGGGGAATACACGGTCGATGATTGGTCGGAGCTGGTTGATCGCGATGGCGCGGTTCATGGCGAGAAACTGGGCGCGACTGCCGACTGCGATGCTGCGGAGCGTGACCAGGTTTGCTGTAGTGGCGCGATAGATGCCGACATCAGCTGGAGAGTTTTCTGTAGATAGTCCGACCAGGGCCAGCTCGCCTCCCACGCGCGTTGATCTGATCGACCGTACAATCGTGTCGGGGCCACCGACTTCGATCACGGCATCCACTCCTCTCCCTCCTGTTAACTCCCGCACCGTTTTTTCCCAATCAGGTGTTGTTCGATAGTTAATTACGGCGTCTGCCCCCAGCTGCTTGAGCCGTTCTGCTTTCCGCTCGCTCGATGTGGTGGCAATGACGCGGCAGCCAGCGCTTCTGGTGAATTGAAGCGCGAAGAGCGAGACGCCGCCTGATCCCAGTGTGAGTACCGTATCGCCTGCTTGAAGGTTCCTGCCTCCTGTGAGGGCGTTCCAGGCCGTGACGCCTGCGCAGGGAAGGCATGCTGCCTCTTCAAAAGAAAGATGATCAGGAATCTGGATGATGCCTTCTTCTGGCAGGAGCGCATACTCTGTCAGCATGCCGTCAAGTGAGCCGCCAAGCTGGGCCGATACGTCTCGTGTGTAAGGGCCATCGATCCAGTAGGGGAAGATAGAGGCTGTTACCCGGTCGCCTACCCGGGCGCGAGTAACCCCCTCACCAACGGCCACCACTTCGCCCGCGCCATCCGAGACGGGAATGCCATCAGATTTTACCGGAAGCGGATATGCGCCCTGAATTAAGATCATTAGCTCACGGGCGTTGAGCGCACAGGCTCGTACCCTGATCAATACCTGACGTGGGCCAGGCGTGGGGACAGCATGTTCCTTCATGACAAGCCCGTCCAGGCCAGCACCCAGGTTGTTATGATAGCTCTTCATATGCATTTTTCCTCCCTATCTCTTTGCTTTTCTATCTGTTTTCTACAAATAATCACCGGCCCCTACAAAATCACTAAAAAGGTTGCATTCTGTACCCTGGGGCGTGACTTCTCTTGTATTCTTGATAATAGCTCGATAAGATGATAGAATCATTCCTAATTAAACAACCTGCAAAATGGAGCAAGAAATTGGTCTACAGGCCGACAGCACGTGTGCTGACCGTTTTAGCATTGCTACAATCACATGGACGTATGACGGGGGCGGAGCTTGCCAGACGGTTGGAGGTCGATATTCGTACGGTACGCAACTATGTTGAGACGCTGCTCGATCTTGGCATCCCGATTGAGGCTGAACGGGGGCGCTATGGAGCGTACTTCCTGCGTGCTGGTTACAAGCTGCCGCCGTTGATCTTTACCGAGGATGAGTCGCTGGCGCTGACCCTTTCACTGTTGCAGGCGAGAGTGAGTGGTCTGGCGCAGACCTCTCCAGCTTTTGAGGGAGCTTTGGCGAAGATTGAACGCGTCCTGCCCACCACGACGCGCGAACGCATCCAGGCTGTGGAGCAGACGGTTGCCTTCGAGCAGGTGCAAGCGCCACCGGCCCCGCCGGGCCTGATTGTCCTGTTGTTAAGCTCGGCTGCTCAGAGTGGAAGGCGGGTATTGTTGCGCTATCGCTCGTCGCGGGGAGAGGAGACCCAACGGGCGTTTGATCCCTATGGGATCGCACGTCATAAGGGATTCTGGTATACCATCGGCTACTGCCATTTGCGGGGAGGGC
>JAICIM010000508.1 GCA_025928885.1 Ktedonobacteraceae bacterium
GTGGCCGCATGGAGCATGGTGAAACCAAGCGCGATAAAGTCGCGCGGCTACGAACATGTTACAGAATGTGTTCGCAAAAAGTCATCACGGCTCCTTCGTTATCTATGTGTATGAATGTTATTATATAGTATCTATCTTTGTGACAACGAGTCTTCAGCGCAGAGCACGGAACAGCATGAAGAGTATCCCGGATACCAGCGTTAGCAGGAGTGCGATGAAATAGCCCGAGATGCCAGCGATGAACATGCCTAAAGTACCAATTGGGGCGCAGGATAAGTAGAAACATATAAATATTATGGCGTAGCGGGGATACAGGGGGATGATCTGTGCTGGCCCGGAATGAAGACAGGGCGGGTCAGCCGGGACAACAGTGAGCGGGGTTATTTTCCTGCTTCCGGTCTGGATCAGGTGGTAGGTGCTGGTAAAGGGCGAATATTGCTTGAGCCAGCGCTGGCTATCGGTCAGAGGGTCCTCCGGGGCATCGATAATAATTGTGACGATGCTACTGGCGATATCCCAGCCCACGTGGGCAGCAATAGCCAGGCGCAACATATCAGAGCGCCGTTTCTGCATTGCAGCCAGGTTCCAGGCCCGTTTCGTTCTCCGCTCGTGGACAAAAATAATAATTGCATCCTGCCACGATTTTTCCCCTAACTGGCCGCTAATCCATGCAAGGGTCTGTCTTTCTTCTTCACTGATGAGGGGAATAGTGAGGGAAGTAATGTAGATGATACGCGCTCCTGGAACCTGTCGAGCCAATGCATGTGGTGTAAAAAAGTGTGTAGTGGCTGAATCTTCTTTCATAGAATGAATTGTTGTTCGGAAATGGTAAAATGCTCCCGTCTTATCTTTGCCCTTTTTTTGCAAATTGCGCCTAAAAATCTCTCTTTGGCCACATCATACAGTATACAGGCCAGGGATGAGATGGTAGAATATCATTGTTATCAACTACTTGTCACTTGCCTATCATGGGAAGGCCGAGATTGTGATGAATGTGTTGCTCTTTAACCTATCTCTCTAGCATTGAGCAGGTATTTCTCTCCCTGCATCTTTTGTTAAAAAGCATTAGCGCGTTCTAGGAAGGGGTCCAGGCAGTGAAGAGACCTCGTGAGGCAGTTCCCAATCATTTTTTGCGGAGCGCACGAGAAATTCGTGGATGGACACAGGAAGAATTGGCCGAGAAGATCGGCACAACCAGTGTAACGATCAGTCGGTGGGAAAGTGGGGTGACGGTTCCCAGCCGTTATTTTCGTAAAAAGCTCAGTGTTCTGTATGAACAAAGTATCCAGGCGCTGGGATTGCTGCCCGAGGAGAGTATCAGCCCGCCACGCACTACCTCCTCACCCGCTACGTCCGCATCTTCAGCACAGGCCAGGCGTATCTCAGCGTCTCGTTCGGAAAATTGTTTTCTTTTTAACGAGTCGTTGGTCAACCCGGGCGAATTTTTTGGCAGGAGGCGCGAGTGCGACACTCTGCTGAATCGTACCTATCGCAAAGCCTCTACCTCGATTGTGGGGCCGCGTCGTATCGGCAAAACCTGGCTGATTGATTATTTGCGCCTCGTTGCCCAGCACGAACTGGGTTCCCGCTATCGTGCCGGCTACCTTGATGCCACGATGCCCAGTTGTAAGACGGTGAAGGGTTTCGTTGGCGAAGCGCTAGAGGTGCTGGCCTTGCCTATGACGGTGAACAATGGCGATCTGGTCATGTTTGAAAAGGGCCTCAAGACGCTAAAAAACAGCAATACGATTCCCATTCTCTGCATCGATGAATTTGAAGGCCTGGGTGATAGAAAAGAGTTTACGCTCGACTTTTTTCGTGGGCTACGAGCAATGGCGCACGGCTATGGTCTGGTGCTGATCACGATCAGTCGTCAGCCATTGAGCGCGGTGGTTGGCAAAGATGTCGAAACCAGCGGCTTCTTTAATATTTTTGAACAGGTGACGTTAGAACCGTTTACTTATGAAGAGGCGGCAGATTTCATTCAGGAAAAGGGCAAGCAGGCCAATTTTACGGAGCAGGAGAGCCAGTGTCTGTGGAAATATGGGGAAGAGAGCGAGCGCGAGTGGCCGGCTTTACGGCTGCAACTGGTTGGCAAAATGTTGATGGAAGAGCGAGGCCAGCGCGGGAACGATGCGAAGTATTGGCAGCGCTTTGAACAACGCCTGGAGGAGATCTACAAGGAAGTAGTATTTTAATGCAACGTTGGAAACAATTCTGGTTCTACTGGTATTATGAGCCACTTATCTGGCTCTTACGCTGTTTTTTCCAACCGGCGGGATTTCGTCAGGACATCGAGGTTGAACAATTCTCGCAACGGATGTTTCTGATGCTCCGCCTGATGTTACCTATGCTCAGCTGGACCTACCCGCTGGCACTTCTGATACGGGTTATCCTCTATGCCACCGTTCCATCCTGGTACGGCGATTTCCATATTCATTTGTTGATGCTCTGGCAGTCCGACGCCCTCCCCTTTGTTTTTGAGGCAACCTGGCAGGCTGTGCTTGGTTGCGTGGTGGGCGGATTTCTGGGGGGAATGTTCGGTCTGGTATATGGCATTGCCTTTGGTCTGGCCTTTAGCGCGGGCGGCGGCATCATTACCTACGATATGCCCGATCCCGTCATCTCCGTTATTATCGGCCTGATCCTGGGCCTCACGCTCGGCCTGACGTTTAACAGTGGCTGGGTGGTCAAGCGTGGAGGCGTGCGTGGCGCGGCGCTGGCCTCGGTCATCGTCGCCGTTGGTAGTATGGTGACAGGTGTTGCTGTCTCGATCTTTCCTAGCTATTGGGTCGGGCTGGTGGTGGATTATCTTCATGGCCCGGGACTGCTGGGCGCAATTATTGGAGCCGTGATTGGCGGCCTATCAGCTGTGCTGTTGATCTTTGTGGTGGGCGCGATTATCAGGGTGCGTTCGCCTCGTCTGGGCGAATCGATCGATATGAGCATTCGTGCGGGCATTGCGGTGGCCGGGGCGTTGGGTGGGGCGGTGGGCTTGCAGGTGGGAGCCGTTGCCATCGGTGTACCACACAGTATTGGTAACGCACTGGTCTCTGGTGAAAGTAATGGCCTGTTGACCAGTGCTATTTTTTTCTGCGGCTATCTCTTCAGCTATTATCGCCTTCCCCTCTATCCCCCCGATGCCATCTCGCTGCTGAAATCCTATTTCTTAAGCCAGAGAGAGCCGGCGCTGGTCTTTTATCATCTCAAGCATTGTGCGCTGCATTGCGACGAGGTGGTCTTCCTGCCGCTGCCCTATGTGCGCCCACTTCTGCTCATCGCGGCCAACCAGAATGTTGATGCGGCCCTTGAAGAAATTGATTTCATCGTGCAGGAACGCTCACAGCAGAGCGGCGCAGCACGAGCAGCGGCCCTGGAGATTGCGCTGTTCGATTTGAGCATGCGCGAAAGTATGCGCGATATCAGCCATGTCCATCAGCGCCTCTCGGCCCTGTTGCCGGCGGAGATTCGGCAGGCGGACCCGCTGATCGCGAAGGTCTTTCGCCACATCGAGGATGCCAGCCGCGATGCCGTCAGCTACTATGCGCGTCTCAAATGGCAGGCCCGCTATGATGCGTTGGAGAGCATGAAGGCTAATTTGAAGAAGATCTATCCACTTAACACGTTTCGAGAGACAGCGCTCAACCGCATGCTCGACGAAGTGGTACACAAGTGGAACAATGTAGCCTTGCGCGAACAGGAGTATATGGAGCGTTCGATGGATCGGGCCGGACAGATTGAGAATCCCTATACCCCCGGTCTGGTGTTGGAACTGCATGATCCACTCTTCGTTGGCAGGAAAGATCTGGCCCATCAACTCAGCGAGGCGCTGCGCCGCACCCGGCGTCCCACCTTCTTCCTGACGGGTGAGCGGCGCATGGGCAAGAGCAGCATTCTCAAACAGTTGCCCGATTTACTGGGATCGCATTATCTGCCAGTATTTTATGATCTGCAAAGTACCGGCATCGCTTCCAGCATTGCGGCGTTGCTGGCCGCCATCGCTGAGAGGATCTATGAACTGCTAATCACCCGAGGGATGCTGATCAAAGAACTCTCTTACGAGCAACTGAGAGAGGATCAGCGCGACAATGAGGCGGTTGTGTATCATCGCTTCGGGCGCTGGTTGAAAGAGGTCGAGCGTGTCCTGGAGCGGGAGGATCATGTGTTGTTGCTGGCCTTTGATGAGTTTGAGAAGCTGGAGGAGGCTGGCCGCAAGCAGCATCTCGATCTAGCCCTGCTGCTCGACTGGTTTCGCAGCATTATCCAGAATCACTCGCGTGTGGCCCTGCTCTTTAGCGGTGTGAAGATGGTGAGCGATATGGGTGGGAACTGGGCCGGCTATTTCGTCAATGTCGAAACCTTGCGGGTGAGCTTTTTGCGCCCCGATGAGGCGCGGCAGTTGATCGTAGAGCCGCTGGCGGATTTTTCCGGCACACAGGTCTTTGCGGAATCGGTGGTCAACGAGATTATGCAGGTGACGCGCTACCACCCCTTTCTCACGCAAGCTATTTGTTCCATTATCATCACCAACCTGAACGCCACCACGCGTATCCAGGCCGACCTGGACGATGTGGCGAACGCGGTGGAAGAGCTGTTCCAAAAATGGGGCGATTATTTCCGCGATATGTGGGATCGTACCGATGCAGAGCAGCGACGCTATATACGAGTTGTACAGGCTTCAGGCAGTGGGACGCTCGCGCAAATCCAGGAGGCCGGTGGGCTGGATGAGGCAACCACTCAGCGTGCTCTGCAAAAATTGCTCAAGCGCGATCTGCTCAGCGTAGAAAACGGACAATATCGCATTTCTATGCCGGTTTTTGCAGAATGGATCGAGCGCCACTCGAAAAGCGTAAGCTGAAGATATTGCAAACGTTGGACCACTCGATCGGCTCGTCATCAAGGATGAGCCGATTTTTGTTCTCCATGACTCTCATTATGAGACGATTGTTCTATGTATGCTCTATCCATCGTTTAGAGCACAACTATTGACATGGCGTTGACAAACGTTGTTCGCCTCCCTACAATATAAGTAACATCTGTTACTCACCAATGGCGCAACGTAAGGATGCTACACATCTTATTATGCAGGAGCAGACATACTGATGCAACTCGTTTCATCCAATCTTGCCTCAGACGACGTTGCTCGCCTCTCTAGTAGACGTAGTTGGGCCAACCGTCGTCTTGCCGCTCAAACTGAGCGTCCGGTGTCTTTTGCGACACCCTTTCAGCAGCTCGCTGTTCTCGCTGCGAACAAC
>JAICIM010000455.1 GCA_025928885.1 Ktedonobacteraceae bacterium
GAAGCCTTTTTCGGCAAAGACTTTCCCAGCTGCATCGAGGATCTGCGTCTTCCTGGCATTGATCAGCAACGCCTGAATCGGATCTTGTGTTTCGCTCATCCTTCTCCCTGCATGAACAAAGCATCAATAAATTGAACATTTATTCATGATAGCATGAGCGAGAAAGCGCTGTCAAGCAGTATTTCGTAACTGCACAACTGTATCGCGCCTGGTTCACCATCCTCACATGTGGCACCAGGCGCGATACAGTCGCGCAACTACGAAAGGTTGCCCCCAGCGCGATAAAGTTGTGCGGTTACGAAATACTGCTTGACAGCGCTTTCTCGCTCATGCTATCATGAATAAACGTTCAATTTATTGATGCTTTATTCATGCAGGGAGAAGGATGAGCGAAACACAAGATCCGATTCAGGCGTTGCTGATCAATGCCAGGAAGACGCAGATCCTCGATGCAGCTGGGAAAGTCTTTGCCGAAAAAGGCTTCCACCGCGCCACGATTAAAGATATTGCCCGAACTGCCGGTATCGCTGACGGCACGATTTACACCTATTTTGCCAACAAGACCGCTGTACTGGTTGGCCTGCTCAATCGCTTGAACGAGACCGAACAGCGTGCGATGCATTTTGAGCAGGGGGCGGTGCAGGATGTACGCAGCTTTATGGTTGCTTATCTCAGGCAGCGCCTCAATTTTATCTTTGCCAATGCAGAAATGATGCGTGCCGTGCTGCCAGAGATGCTGGTGAATGCAGAATTGCGCGAAATTTATCATCAACAAATTATCGAGCCGACGGTAGCGCTGGGAGAGCGCTATTATCAAAGTCTGATCGAGCAGGGGCAGATACGCGACCTCGATCCACCACTGATAGTGCGTTCGCTTGCCAGCACAGTGCTGGGGCTATTGATATTCTCCCTGCTTGGCGATAACCAGATCAGTGAGCGCCGGGACGAACTCCCCGAGTTGCTCGCCACGCTCATGCTGGATGGTTTGCTCCCCTAATGCTTGGACGGTTTGCTCCCTCATGCGTAGCCGCGCGACTTTATCGCGCTCTGTAACACGTGTGAGAATGGTGGCCCAAGCGCGATAAAGTCGCGCGACTACGAACTATTTTCCCTAGCCAGCTAGGCGGTGATATTCAAGCTGAAAAAAGCTCCATCGGGCAACTCTTCCCAGCCGTGTTTGGCGTAAAAGCTGCGTTGGTACGATTCGCGAATTCGGCGGTTCATCAGCATCAGACGCGTGCATCCTCGCTTGAGGGCATAGGTGTGAACCGCCTCTAAAAGATGGCTGCCGGTGCCTTTGCCCGTCTCGTCGGGATGGACAAATAGTTCTGAGACATAGCCATCGATGCCGCGCATCAGGTTGGGGAACCAATGGACTGCAAGATACCCGACCACTATCCCCTTTTCACGTTCGGCCACCAGCACCGTATTGCAGTCATCGCGCTCTTCCAGTTCCAGCATATGGGCCACGCGCTGCTCGGTCGAAGCTGGCGTCTCGTTCTTCGTGTGTTCAACCCAGCATAAAGAGCGCAAGATGGCGGCGATAGCTGCCGCGTCTTCCCGTCGTGCCTCACGAATAAGAATATCTGATTCCACGTTGCATCCTTCTTCGTCGTATTGTTCTCATAACAACCGGATGGCAGGTATATGATTGGTACATGCGCGAAATCTATCGAGCAGCCAGCGTATAGGGACGGGCGACGTTTCTGTTTCGCTTCTCCCTGATATGCACTGACTGCTCGATCCTTTTGCTTTCCCTGCTTTCTCTATCTACTCTCTACGACTGGACTTCGCTCTTCTCAGCGATCTGGACTTTCGTGCCTTCGCTGCTGAGCAGGTTGCCCTCCAGGCCGATCGATGGCAGGAGTTGTGCCTGGGCCTGGGTGCTCAGTGGTAAGGCCCACAGCTTGATGAAGCCGAGCGCTGCATTGTGATCGAACTGGTCTCCGGTCTCGTAGGTTGCCAGACCGAGGCTATAGAGCGAGTGGGCCGATTTGCGGCCAACCAGCGCACAGCGTCCATGCGAGAGCTTCATGCGAACCGTGCCACTGACGAAGCGCTGCGTGCTCTGCACATACGCCGCCAGATCTTGATGCAGGGCGCTGTACCACTGTCCATTGTAGACCAGGCGTGCATACTCTCCGGCGATGATCTCTTTGAAGCGGGTTTGGTCGCGGCTCAGCGTCAGGCTCTCCAATGCTTTGTGCGCGGCCAGCAACACAACTGCGCCGGGAGCTTCGTAGATTTCACGCGATTTGATGCCTACAAGGCGGTTCTCGATATGGTCGATACGTCCGATGCCATACTCGCCAGCTACCTTGTTGAGCGTCTCAATGATGGTGACGCCATCCAGTTCGTCGCCATTGAGCGCGATGGGAACGCCGTGCTGGAAGGTGATCTCTACGTAGGTCGGCTCTTTCGCCGCTGCGGTGTCGGGATCGGCTGTCCAGGCATAGACCTCGGCGGGAGGCTCGGCCCAGGGATCTTCCAGAACGCCACATTCAATGCTGCGGCCCCACAGGTTTTGATCGGTTGAATAGGGGCTGGCGTTGGTGACGGGAATGGGAATGTTATGCTCAGCGGCATAGGCGATCTCGTTGTCGCGCGTCATGCTCCACTCGCGGACAGGCGCGATAATTTTGAGATCGGGCGCGAGCGTATTGATGGAGACATCGAAGCGGACCTGATCGTTACCTTTGCCAGTGCAGCCATGTGCGACCGCGACTGCGCCCTCTTGCTTGGCGACCTCAACCATCAAGCGTGCGATCAGGGGACGGGCCAGCGCCGTTGCCAGGGGATATTCGCCCTCGTACACGGCTCCTGCTTGCAGGGCGGGCCACACAAAGTATTTCACGAAATCCGCACGAGCATCCACAATCAACGATTTAACCGCGCCGATTTTGTTGGCACGCTCGGCGATGGCGGGAAGGTCACGATCGTTGCCAACGTCGATGGTCAGGGCGATGACATCCAGATCGTATTTCTCTTTGATCCAACGAATTGCGACCGAGGTATCCAGGCCGCCGGAATAGGCAAGAACAACTGTTGCCATGAGTTATGCATCCTCCAAGATGAGATATGGGTTGTGTCGTACGTTATAGTTCTGCAAAAATCTTTACATCGTAGGGACCGACCAGTTGTTGGATTGCCTCTTTAAATGTGATGGCGCGGCCTGTCCATGTCTTTTGCGCCTCTTCCAGACGCTCTTGATCCTGGGTTAATCCAAGATTGCCCGGGCCTCCCAGGTGGTTGCGGGCATGTAAGCGTGTGACGAGCTGCTCCTGCGTCTCGACGGGCGATGGAAGGCCCCGATCGAGTTGAGCAGTCACTTCGGCCCCGACAATTTTATAGGCATCGCGGAAGGGAATGCCCGATGTCATAGCCATGTCATAAGCGCGATCGGCGGCGAACAGCTCGAACGTACAGGCGGCAACCGTGCGCTCGGTATTGACCGTCAGCTTGCTCACCACCAGCGAAGAGATGTCCAGACACTCCTGTACGAGATCGAGCGCCTCCATAAAGGGCTTCTTGGTCTCCTGATAGTCCATGTTATAGCCGGAGGGGAGGCCCGACACGATGCCGAGAATCTGCTGCTGCCAGGCCAGCATCGTCTGGGTGCGAGCGCGGATCAGCTCCATCATGCCGAGGTTGCGCTTCTGTGGCATAATGCTGCTGCCTTCACACAGATCTTGCGGCACCTGGAAGAAGCCGTACTCAACAGTGGTGAAGAGCAAGACATCCTGCGCCAGCTTGCTGAGGTCGAGCATGATCTGTGAGAGCACCTGCACAATGGCCGCCTCGACCTTGCCGCGACTGTTCTGAGCGTAGAGCACATTGTTCTGCACGCGGGCAAAGCCGAGCTTATCGGCCACAAGCTGGCGATCGATGGCGATCGGGACGCCGTAGCTGGCAGCAGAGCCAAGCGGACACTGATCGGCAACGGCATAGGCGCTGGAGAGCAGCTGCTCGTCATCCAGCAGTGCCTCGGCAAAGCTCGCCGCCCACAGGCCAACCGAGGAGAGCATGGCACGCTGCATATGAGTGTAGCCAGGCATCGGCACGTCGGCATGCTCTTTAGCAAATTGTAGCAGCGTGGCGCACAGGGTCATGAGCTTCTGGCTGACGTACTGCAACTGCTCTTTGCTATAGAGCCGCATATCCACCTGGACCTGATCGTTGCGCGAACGGGCCGTGTGAATCTTCTTGCCTGCCGCACCCGCGTGGGCCGAGAGATAGTTTTCAACGCTCGTGTGGACATCTTCATCGGATGGCTGGATCGTGAAGGCATTGTCGGCCTCCAATTCCAGAATATTGCACAGGGCTTTGTGCAGGGCTTCATGTTCGCCCGCGCTCAGGATGCCGATGTGTTGCAACATGGCGGCGTGAGCGAGCGATCCCCACACATCGTGACGAATCAGGTGAGCGTCGAGGACGCTGTTCTGGGCGGCCTCGAAGCGCTCGATCTGCTCGTTCAAACTATAGCCCTTCTGCCATAGTTTGGTCATGCTTTATACCTCTTCCACTGCGATTCCTGCCAGCTGGTTGCGGCGGGCAATCAGTTGATACGGGATGCCTCGCAGATGAGCTGCGGGGGCGCATTCTTTCTGGTTGAAACTGGCGCTGTTGATTGAGCGAACATCGGGGAAAAAGAGGCCGCTCGTGGATGCCCGCGAACGAATATCGATGTTGCCTTTGTACAGATCAACCACATATTCGCCGTTGACCGCCTTTTGCGTATTGGCAATGAAGGAGTCGATGGCGCTTTTCAAGGGGTGGAACCACTCGCCATGATAGACCAGTTGCGCCCAGCGTGCATCAAGCTGCTGCTTCAACTGCACCTCTTCTTTGGTCAGGGTGTAAAACTCCAGGTCGTGATGGAGCTTGAGCAGGATAGTGGCGGCGGGAGCCTCGTAAATCTCGCGTGATTTCAGCCCCATGATGCCGTCCTCGAAGATGTCGATCTTGCCGATCCCATTCGCGCCACCAGTCACGTTAAGCTGCTTGATGATCTCATCGAGCGGCAACTGTTCGCCATTGAGCGCAACGGGCAGGCCGTTCTGCCAGGTAATTTTGAGGGTGGTTGGCTTGTCGGGAGCCTTTGCTGGTGGCACGAGCCAGAGCCAGATCGAATCGGGCAGCTCGGTGTCCAGGCCGATGCCCCCGCTGGCAATCGAGCGACACCACATGGTTTTGTCATCTCCACCTGCGATCAACTCGTCAATGGGCATACCGAAATGCTCCATCAAGAGCTGCTCTTCACCACGGGTCAGGTCGAAGTCACGAACAGGGACAAAGATTGAGAGGCCAGGAGCGAAGAGGCTAAAGACGTTATGCATACGATACTGATCGTTGCCTTTGCCGCTGGAACCCTCCATCAAGGCGTCACAGCCAAGCTCAACTGCTTTCTGCGCCACTTTTGCTGCGATCAACTGACGGGTCATCGAGGTCGAGACAGGGTAACCATTGTAGTTGGAGTTGGCCTGAATCGCTTTCGTCAGCCAGTGATTGGTGAATTCTTCTTTGATGTCGATGACGATAGGGGTGATGCCCAGCTTCTCGGCATTCTCCCGGCTCATCTTGAGTTCGTCTTCACCCTGCCCAACATCGGCGTTGATGGCGAATAGCTTTGTGGCGTGATACTTGCTCTCTGCAAGCTTGGTGCATAAAGTGGAATCAAGGCCGCCTGAGTAGGCGAGGGCAATAGTCTTGCCCTGGGGGACATCAACTGTTTCCACTTTTTGAAGCGCCAGTTCGAGAGCGCTGTGCTTGCTATTGTTGACCTGTGCGTTACCTTCCTGATTGATAGTTGTCATGGTGCGATACTCCTTCAAAATGATGTAGCCAGGAAGGAGCAGGACATAAAA
>JAICIM010000355.1 GCA_025928885.1 Ktedonobacteraceae bacterium
CGTGTTGCTGCTGGCACGAGCTGCCACCACAGATAACGTGCGCCAGCTGACAGAACTGGGCGCAACCGCTGTGATCTATCCCGAGCTAGAGGGCGGGCTGGCCCTGCTGGATCAGGCGCTCATTCGGCTGGGCTACTCGGAGCAAAAGGTCCACCAGTACCTTGAAGCGGTCCGACAAGACAGCTACGATCTCACCATCTCCAGTCCACGCGAACAGGAGGCGCTGGCCAATCTGCGTCCCTCGCTGGCGCTGCAAGAGCAACCGCGAGGGAGTGAATAGAACTAGCTCGATGCTGGTTTGGTGATGTAGGGTTTGGTCGGGTCCCAATCGGTGAAGATATAGTCGTTGGGACTGACCTTGTAGCCCTTCTGCTGTGCCGTCTTGACGCCATCGTCCTGCGCCTTCTGCATTCTGGCCTGGATATCGGAGAGGGCCGCCTGAAGGTCTTTAATCTGCCCGGTGTAATAGCCGGCAATGACATCATCGAGATTGGGCTTGACCGCCTGCACCTCGACATGGGCCGTCTCGGGATTGCGGATGTTGGGATCAGGCGCAGGCTTGGCGAGATCGGCAAGGCCGACAAATTGCGCAAAGGGCTTGAATTTGATCTGTGCGGGATCATTGTTCTGAGGGAAGGCTGAGAGATCTTCGTTAAACTGCTGCGTCCAGCGCTTGCCAGCATCGACGCTATAGAGCCAGTTGAACCAGAGCCAGGACTCTTCGGGATGTTTGGTCGCGGCAGGAATAGCCCACAGGGTGCCGCCCGGGCTGGTCGGGAAGTAACCCTTCGGAGTTTCGGTCGGCGAGATCAGCGTCGTCAGCGAGTAGTCGGTAAAGTTGTGCTGGGACCACTCGGCCTGATTCCAGACGCCACCAATCGTCATGCCGAACTTGCCGCGCTCGAAATAGGCCCGGCTCACCTCGTCGGAGACACTCACAGCATTGGGATACATATAGCCCTTCGTCTTCCACTCCTTCATCAACGTGATGAAATCGGCATAGTTGCGATCCGTCGCATAGGTATATTTGCCAACGCGATAATCCATCGTGTACCCGCCACCAACGGCCCCGGCTCCCAACGTAAAGACATGGGTGAACCACTGGAACAGGCTACCGCCGCTATTGCCAAAGCCCAGCCCATAGACCTGACCTCCGCTCTTCTTTGTGATCGCCTCAGAAAAGTGGGTCACATCATCCCAGGTTTTCGGCAGTTTGACGCTGCCGTCGCTATTGACCAGTCCGGCGTCGCGAAAGATCTTGTTATGGACATAGATCTGAAGCCAGGGGGCCGCACTAGAGATAGGAGCAGAATAGGTCTTGCCGTTAAAGACGTTGTTGCCTTCGTGGAAGGTACCTTCAGGAAACTCCGCTTTCCATGAAGCAGCCCATTTATCAACGGGCAGAAACCAGCCATCGGCGACCTGAATATTGAAGTTTGGCTGCGGAGGGATCATCGCAACATCAGGCGTATTCTTGCTCTTCACGGCCAGGGCGTAGAGATTGGCATAGGACGAGTTCAACTGCGTCGTCTTCTTGATCTTGATATTGGGGTGGGCCTTCTCGAAGAGCTTAATTTCGTTATCCACCCAGGGAGCCTGACTGACAAAATAATCCCAATAGTTGAGCGTGATCGTTCCTGAAGAGCTGCCGCCCGATCCACCGCTACCACAGGCGGCGAGAGTGCCACCCAGCGTTGCCGCGCCCGCCGTTGCGGCGGCGCTTTTGACGAAATCACGGCGTGTAAAACGAGACGATAAATCCATGTTTCTAGCTCCTTAGCTGTAAAAAAATAGCAGTGAGAAGTTATGACTTGACGGCACCGGCGACACCATTGATGAAATAGCGTTGCAATAGCACGAAGACGACCATGATCGGTCCCAGCGTAATCACCGAACCGGCAGCCAGATAGGTCCAGTTGGTACTGTTCTCGCCGATAAAGGCGTACATCCCAACGGCCAGCGTATGCAGTTCGGGAGTGCCAAGCGTAAAGACCAGCGGGATAAAGAAGCTATTCCAGGCACCGATAAAGGTAAAGAGCGCCACCGTTGCCACCATAGGGCCGGCCAGGGGAAACATCACCATCCAGAAGCGCTGATTGAAGTTGGCCCCATCGACGCGGGCCGCATCCTCAATCTCGCGCTCCATCGATGAGAAATAGCCCATAAACAGGAAAGTGCTGAACACCATACCTCCTGCCGTCTGGACGAGGATAATAGAAGTGAGCGAATTTAACAGGCCGAGATGCTGCACCAGATCAAAGACCGGCAAAATAGTATAGCCGTGTGGTAGGAAGAGGGTGAGCGCGATCAGGCCGAGCAGCAATTTCTTGCCCGGGAAATTAGTGCGGGCCAGGGCGTAGCCAGCCATTGCCGTGAAGAGCAGGACGAGAAGCACGGTTGATCCCGCGACAATGACGGTGTTCCCGAAGAACTGGCCGAAAGAGGCTTCGTTCCAGGCGTTGGGATAGTTGGACCACTCGATCTGGTGTGGAAAGATATTGAGTCCCTGATCGAAGAAATCGGCATCGGTCTTGAGCGAACTGCCCAGCATCCAGAGAAACGGATACATCCAGAAAATGCCGCCGACCAGCAGAATAAGTTGAGTCAGCCCGAATGCTCCCTTCTGGCGAAATTTATAGAAAGAAATACCTGATTTCTGCTGTATACGTGATGGTGAAGAGACGCCCATAAGAATCCTCCCTTTTATTGGCCACGCTCAGCCGCTCGCTGACGATTGATAGAGCGGAAAATCAGCACCTGAGCAACGGAGAGTCCCAGCAAGATCAGCCCATAGAAGAACGAAGCTGCCGAAGCAAAACCAACATTTGGCTGCACACCGGCGCGAGCAGAGCCGCCGAACGCCTGATGATAGATGTAGGTGTTGACAACTTCGGTGGCACCATATGGGCCGCCATCGGTCAGCACCAGCACCAGATCAAAGACCTGCAGACTCCCCAGAATCGCCAGAATGACAATTACCAGTCCAACGGCCCGCAACATGGGGATGGTAATATAAAAGAAGCGGCCAAAGCTATTGGCCCCATCGATTCTGGCCGCCTCGTAGAGTTCTCCCGGAATAGTTTGCAGGCCAGCGAGAAAGTAGACCAGATTATAACCCAGCGTATTCCAGATGCCGATCGCAATAATCAGGCTCAGCGCAAAACGTGGATCGCCCAACCAATCAATATGTTCGTGGATAATATGCAGATTCATCAAAAGCTGATTTACATTGTCACCCAGATTAGAGAAGATCAATTGGATAACCACCCCTATCACAGCAGGCGAGGTCACAGCCGGGATAAAATAAACTGAGCGATAGAACGAGGCGAAGCGCAATTTCGAATTATTCAACACAAGGGCCAGAGCAAGGGCCAGAGCGAGCTGGATCGGCACCAGCACAACGGTATAGGTCAGTGTATGAAGGAAGGCCCCCCAGAAAAACGAGTCGTGCATGACGCGCACAAAATTATCGAGGCCAACATAGTTTGAGGGGTCGCCAATGCCGTTCCATTGATAGAGTGTATAACCCAGCGAGGCAAAAATAGGGTAGACGACGAATACGAGCAGCAACACCACCATCGGCGTGACATAGATATACGACCAGACGTTGGCGCGTATCTCCTGCCAGAGGGTGCGCTGCGAGGGATGCCGCCGACGCTGGCTGGCTGGCTCCTGAATATCTGTAATCGTTGGTGCTTCTTGCATAAGCAATAAGTTCCTCCCGGTTCTATGGATCAAGAGGGAGAGAGAGACATTAAACAGCAACATCTCTCTCTCCTGCTGTGAGGGGGGTATGCAAAGGCCATCACAGCTAGCCTTGAGCCGGTCTGGTCACATAGGGTTTTGTCAGATCCCAATCTGGGAATGTGTAATCTGCGGCGCTGACCTTGTAGCCCTGCTGTTGCGCCTGTTTAATCGCATCATCCTGCGCCTTTTGCATACGAGCGGCCAGATCGGAGAGAGCAGACTGAATGTTGGCAATCTGGCCGGTATAAAATCCGGCCATGATATCGCCCATATCGGGCTTGACCGCCTGCAATTCTACATTGGCCGTCTGCGGATTGCGCACGTTGGGATCAGGCTCGTTCATCGTGAGCTTCGAGAGGCCGACAAACTGGGCAAAAGGCTTGAACTTGACCTGGGCCGGATCGTTGTTCTGTGGGAAGATGGAGATATCCTCGCCCATCTGCACCCAACGTTTACCAGCATCGGCGCTATAGAGCCAGTCAAACCAGGCCCAGGCCGCATCAGGATATTTAGTTTGCGCAGAGATACCCACGAAGACGCCATTGCCGTTGCTCCCAGGCGTCACCGGAAAGTAGCCCTTTGGCGTTTCGGTCGGCGAGATCAGCGTCGTCAGCGAATAATCGGTAAAGTTGTGCTGGGTCCACTCGGCCTGGTTCCAGACGCCACCAACGGTCATGCCAAACTTGCCACGCTCGAAATAGGCACGCGCCACCTCGTCGGAGATGCTCATCGAGTTGGGATAGAAATAACCCCGAGTTTTCCACTCTTTGAAGAGGGTCAGAAAATCGGTATAGTTGCGATCCGTCCCATAGGTATACTTGCCAACGCGCCGATCCAGGTCGTATGCCCCACCGGGCGAACCCGCTCCCAGAATGAAGACCTGCATCCACCACTGCAACAAATTAAAAGCGCTATTGCCAAAGGCCAACCCGTAGACCTGACCACCGCTCTTTTGCATAATCGTTTCGGCAAAATGGGTTACGTCGTCCCAGGTTTGTGACAGTTTGACGCTGCCATCGCCATTGACCAGCCCGGCATCGCGAAAGACTTTATTGTTGATATAAAGCTGCACCCAGGGCGAGGTGCCAGCCAGGGGTGCAGAATAGAGCTTGCCGTTAAAGGTATTGGTCCCCTCGTGCAAGACGCCAGTGGGGAAACGCGCTTTCCAGGCGTCATCAGCCCACTTATTGACCGGCAGAAACCAGCCCTGCGCGATCTGAATATTGGTTTTCGGCTTCTGGGGGATCATCGCCACATCGGGCGCGTTGTGGCTCTTGAAGGCTAAAGCGTAGAGGTTATCATAGTTCTCAGTCCCCTGTGTGGTCTTTTTGATCTTGATATCGGGATGGGCCTTCTCAAAGAGCTTGATCTCATTATTTACCCAGGGAGCCTGGCTCACATACCAGTCCCAATACGTAATCGTGACGGTACCTGAAGCGGTGCCGCCACTGCCCGATGCAGCACCACAGGCCGCCAGCACGCCTCCTAGCGTTGCTGCCTCCGCTGTCGTGACTGCTGTCTTGATAAAATCGCGCCGCCTGAAACGGGATGAGAAGTCCATGATGTTCAGCTCCTTTGCTTGCTCTTCGTCGAACGTAGGGTGTGTGGAGAGCTGCCCTCTCCGTCTCTCATTGATCTTGTGTACGAACAGACCGTGCTTCTATGCAAAGTCGAGTCTTCAATCCCGGCTATCTACTTTTGGTCAAGGCGACAGGAACAGGGACGAAGACACTTCAGAAAGTAGAATTAAGAGAGCATCGTGAACTAGTCCAAGTATAGAATAAACGTTTTCTTCCTGTCAAGACCTTGCCGACGGAACTGACAAAAAAGAGAGTTATTTTTCTTCTAGCCCTCTTTGATAACAAGAATAGCGGCAAAACCTGGAAAATTTTCGGTATGACAGGAAAAGCAGGCTTGACAGGGATAACGCCACCACCTATACTTGTCCTAGTACAGCGCAAGCACATCAATCATATGGCCCGTTTCCATTAAATTTGCTATGATGAATATCATGTCTCTCACTATGTTGTACAGGCATTCAAGCGAATATTTAAGGAATACATCTATTTATGGCGATTAAAACTGCGCATGCAGATACTAAAGTCGAGGAGCTTTGTCAGCGTCTACGCGCTCTGGCATTGGAGAAGGGGCCGGGAGCACAACTCCCAACGGTGCGTGTGCTCTGCGAGGAGCTGGCAACAACGCGCGTTACACTCCGCGAAGCACTGATGCTGTTGGAGGCCGAACACGTCATCTATACAAAACAGCGGCAGGGGATCTTTGTGTCGCCCAGGATCTATCATAAATCTATCCACATCCTCGTCTCCTCACAAAGCTTCGCGGCCCCTGCCTCCCCGTTCTGGAGCATGCTATGGGTACAGTTGGAGCAAGAGGCACAACAACGCAGCACCTTTAAAGATGAGATTTACACCTTCCATCTGGTGAAACAGACCGATGACCCTGAATACTCGGTGCCGCCTGAAATAGAGGCGATGTTGCAGACGGAACGCGTGGATGGTGTGCTGGCCGTTGGGATACAGGTCGGCAGGAAGGGGCTGCTCAACGGAGGGAAGATTCCCTGCGTGACCTTTGCAGGGGGCGGCGAATGGACGGTTGCGCTGGATAGCGAGGAGTTTGGCCGACTGGCAACTGAGGCGCTGCTACGCCAGAACTGTAAAAAATTGGGCTGGTGGGCTTATAACGTGGCATCGCATCCATTAGAAAAGATGGGCGAGGTCCATGCTTTTCGCCAGTTCCTTCAGGAGTACAAAAAGCCGCTCTATCCCGAGTTGATACGCATTCCGCACACTCCTCCTTCACAGACCGCGCTCTCGCTGCAAGAGCAGGGCTATCTGCTGGCCCGTGAAGTCTTCGAGGGGCCGATCAGCTCACAACCTGACGGACTGGTCATTTCTAACGATATGATGACGGATGGTGCGCTGGTGGCCTTTGAGGAGCTGGGCATCCGCCCCGGACGCGATATCAAAATTGTCACGCATGCCAATGCCGGTTCGCCGATCCTCTTTGGCCGCACCAAAAATATGACCGTCATCGAATACGATCCCGCGCTCCTTGCGCAGGCTATGTTCTCTATGCTCGACATGCTCATGACGGGAAAGCAGCCCGCTGAACCAACTATTACTATTCGTCCCCGCCTGCGCTAATAAGTTCTATAGGGCAGCTTGTGCAATTGCTAAGCATACGGTATACTACAAGCAGTACACAGGCTGCTAAAGCCGTTTCAACAGGGAAGTACTATTTTATGCCCATTCATCTCGAAGGAGAGAAGCCCGATGACAAGCGATCAACCGGCAGAAAACACCTATCTTCTGGATTCAGAAAGTCCAACTGAAATGGCTCGCCTGATCCACCTGGACCGGTTTATAACAAAAGGCATGGGCGGCATGCTGACCGGCATTGCTGACCTTAAATTATTTCATGACGTACTCGATCTCGGTTGCGGACCCGGCGGCTGGGTCTTAGATACCGCCTTTGCAAATCCCCATATGGAAGTGGCCGGGGTCGATATTAGCCGCATCATGGTCGATTATGCCAATGCACGAGCGAGAACGCAGCAACTGACCAACGCTTCTTTTGAGGTGATGAACATTGCTCAACCACTCGATTTCCCTGATGCCTCTTTCGATCTGGTCAACGCTCGCTTTCTCTTTGGCGTCCTGCCTCGCGACTCCTGGCCCGCTTTTATTGA
>JAICIM010000432.1 GCA_025928885.1 Ktedonobacteraceae bacterium
ATAAATGGGGCGTGATAAAATCATGCCCGTACAAATTGAGCAACCTGTACCATGCTTTCATCCTGAAACAATGCCTGAGAGCATCAATCAGCCTGAAGAAGAGATTCGCACGCGGCTCACTGGCATCTTCCACTATCTCAAAGTGCAGGCGGTGGAGACAAACTTGCTTTGTCTCATGGATGTTGAGGCGTTAAACAAACTGGCCCGATATGTCGTAGTTGCGCGACTGTATCGCGCCAGTTTGCTATAAATCATCAAGAGACAGGGAGCAATTTCCCGCTATGTACGTCATAAATGAAGCCGCTGATGGAAATAGTATCAGGGATGAAGGGAGAGTTTTTGAGGGTGGCAATATCGTCGCGTACCGACTGCTCCAGATCTTTGAAGGGCAGGAAGTCGATATCATCGGCGCTGGTATGGAATTCGTCTTGTAGTTTATTGCGCAGATCCTCATTACTGAACGTGAGCATGCCACAATCAGTGTGATGAATGACAAGCACAGTGCCTGTACCGAGGAGTTGCTCTGAGATGATCAGCGAGCGAACCGCATCATTGCTGGCTCGTCCTCCTGCATTGCGGATGACATGTGCATCACCCTCCGCCAATCCCAGCGCACGGGCCGGATCAATGCGTGCATCCATACAGGTAAGGATCGCAACTTTACGAGCCGGTGGCATGGGCAGGTCGCCCTTCTGAAAGCTGGCGGCGTAGTTTTCGTTGGCTTTGAGGAATTCTTCAATGGCAGTCATTGTATTCTCCTTATCATCAAAGGAACGATATGGCAGGCACGGTTGCTGCCATATCATCTATTGCAATACATATGACGAGAAAGGTTACAAAAGCTGCTGCTTATTTTTCGATAGGGGCGCGGACCAGGCTGCCCCATTCGGTCCAGGAGCCATCGTAGTTGCGAACCTGGGGATAGCCGAGCAACTGCGTGAGTACAAACCAGGTATGCGCCGAGCGCTCGCCGATGCGGCAATAGGTAATCACATCTCTATCAGGCGTGATATCTTTGCCCTCGTAAATCTGACGCAACTCTTCGGGCGACTTAAAGGTCCCGTCGGTGTTGGCTGAGGTGGCCCAGGGGATGTTTTTCGCGCCGGGGATGTGTCCACCGCGCTGCGCTCCCTCCTGGGGGTAATTGACCATGTGCAGCAGTTCGCCGCTATACTCCTGGGGCGAGCGCACATCGATCAGGCGGCGATTGGAATCTTTGAGGCCAGCCGCGACCTGATCGCGGAAGGCGCGAATGCTCTCGTCGGCGTCTTGCGCGTGATACGTTGCAGGCGCATAGTGAGGAACCTCTTTGGTATAGGGGCGTCCCTCCGCCTCCCATTTGGCCCGACCGCCGTTGAGGATCTTGAGCGACTTGTGGCCATACTGCGTGAACAGCCAGAACGAGTAGGCCGCATACCAGTTGTTCTTATCGCCATAAAACACAATGGTCGTGTCGTTGCTGATCCCCCAGCGGCTCAGCAAGCGCTCAAAGCCCTCTTGATCGACAAAATCGCGGCTCACCGGATCTTGTACATCAACATGCCAGTCCAGCTTCACGGCACCCGGAATATGGCCGATTTCGTAGAGCAGGATATCTTCGTCCGCCTCAATCAGGCGTACGTTCGGATCTTGCAGGTGATCGGCTACCCAGCTCGTATCAACGAGCGTTTCAGGATGAGTATATTCAGACATTGTATCTATTCTCCTTCTTAGAAGTCAATTGTTGACTTAGTAGATCAAGAAAATAACTACTCTAAGTATAGAAGGAAGAAGAGATGCATGTCAACCGCCAGCTGCCATGTTTATTGTTGTCGGATGAGTCCAATGCGTTCCAGGTCGGCGAGCAGGCGTAAGGTGTCTGTGAGATGGTTTCCTGTCAGGCGGGTAAGGTCGTCTACCGTGCGCTGGCCGTCGAGCAGGAAGAAAATATGGCGATGCTGACGCGTCAATCTGGCTCTTGCCATATAGGCTAAAGCTTCTGGACCCTGGAGCAGGCGAAATGGTTTGTGTCCTGCCGCTGCTTGTGCCGGTGTCCGATAGACCGGAGGGATCGGCGTCGCAGGGTTATAGGTTGGGCCAGCAGGCTTGTAGGTTGGTGGCAGTTGGAATGCTGGTAAGGCTGGAGGGGTGTTATATGTAGCAGGAGCCTGTACCGGTGGGATGGGCGTCTGAAAAGATAGTTGCTCGACAACTCCGTCTGGCAAAGGTTCGGTCGGTTGGGCCGGTATCTCTATCTCGGGATTGAGTGGCTGGCTATCCGACCTGGTTTCGTTATGGGTCGTCGCCCTGGGTAATATGTTGGCGACAAAAGCTAAAGGCGAAGCTATTTTGTGGTTGGAGGAAGCAGCGTCAGGAACAGATGGAGATGGTTGTGCTGGTATTTCAGCCGGAGATTTCGAGGTAAAGACATACTGGCAACTGTTCCAGGTTTTTAGCCAGTTCCACGCCTCAACTCCTTTGCGCTCTCCCACTGTTGCATCAACTGCCTGCCCATGCAAAAAGTAAATAATCCCCTTCTCGCTAACTCCCCCTTTGCCACGTTGCACATTCATAATACCCGTTTGCTGCGTTTGTTCGGCAGCTTGCAGGACTGTTTCCAGGCGATCGGTTCTCCCTTGAGGATCAAATGATGTCATCGTCTATTGCTCCATTCTTCGCTGTGCAGTTGACTGCATGGATAATACGGCGGCGCTTATACCCCTGTCAAGATGAATATTGCTCTTTCCTCATATTCTTCTCATTTCTTCACAAAATATTAATGCTGAAAACTAATCTCTCCAAAGCCTGCTTGTTTCTGCCCGAAATCTATCAAAAAAAGCGTTTATTTTGTGCTACTGATCAGAAGGATAGGGGCGATCCTGGCAGTTTTACGGGGGTAAACTCTGTCATAAAATGAATGGTATTGTCAGAGTATTACAGGTATACTCAAAAGCAGTATGGAAGAGTGCTGACCTGTGGTTTTCTCTCAGCCAGCAGCTTTTTATGTCTGTACCTCTCTTAAATGGAATGGAAGGGCAGGAGGCTCTATGCAACAACAAATCAACGCGGTGAGGGCGTTGCAAAATGAAAAGAAGCGGAAGGACAACGACGGCTTTAGTATTAAACAGATCCCCGGAGCATTTGCCAGTTTACCCCGTGTCTTACGTCTGGTCTGGTCCACCAGCCCTTTGATGACAATGACTCTAGCGCTGTTGAGCATCTTGCAGGGCTTTACTCCGGCGGCCAGCGTCTGGATCACCAAACTGGTCGTCGATGGTGTGGTGAGAGGCATTCAATTGCATAGTACCGCGCCCATCTGGGGGCCGGTGGGTCTGCAACTGGCGGTTGCACTGCTCTCTAATTTGTTCAGCACGGTCAGCAATATTGTGCAGCAACTCTTGCAGGAGCACGTATCTAACCATATTCAACTCCTCATTTTAGAGAAGGCTGATACGCTCGATCTGGCCTTTTTTGAAGACCCGGAGTTTTACGATAAGTTACGCGAGGCGACCGATCAATCGACCTATAAGCCAGTTTCAATGATCTCGCAAACCTTCGACCTCTTTCGTACCCTGGTCACGCTCGTTTCGATGATCGTCCTCCTGGCGCAACTGGCGTGGTGGCTGGCGATTATCGCGCTGCTGGTGCCGCTACCCGCGTTTATCTCCAGCACCCGCTACGGCTGGCGAGCCTATCAGCGCATGCGGCGACAATCCCCGGAGCGGCGGCTCATGACGTACCTCACCAATCTACTCTCGGTTGATACCTATAATAAGGAGATCAAGCTATTTAATCTCGGCCCCCTGTTTATTGAGCGCTTTAAGCAACTGGCCCAGACTTTCTATGAGGAGAATCGCCAGTTGCTGGTTGCACGCTATCTGACCAACTTCTCCTGGAGCAGCTTAACGGGCGTGGCGAATAGTGGCATCTACCTCTATGTGGCGCTGCGGGCTGTGATGGACCCCGTGCAGGTGACGCTGGGTAGCCTGACCCTCTATACCCAGACCGCCACGCAAACAGGGCAAAACTTTCAGAACTTGCTCAACGGTATCTCCAGCATGTACGAAAATAACCTCTATGTCAGCCTGCTCTTCGAGTTTCTTGAATATAAGCCGCGCATCGTCTCGCCAGCCACGCCAGCGCCGGTGCAAACGATGTCGGAGGTCAAGGGATTGGAGATTGAGTTTCGCAACGTCAGCTTTACCTATCCGGGGAAAGACCCTGAGACGCAGGCCGCATTGAACAAGGTCAGCTTTACGATTCAAGCGGGCGAATCGATCGCGCTGGTCGGCAGGAATGGCGCGGGTAAGACAACCCTTGTCAAGCTGCTGACCCGTCTCTATGATCCCGACGAAGGCGAGATACTGATCGGTGGACGCAACATCAAAGAATACGATTTGCACGATCTGCGCGGACTGATCGGCGTGATTTTTCAAGATTATGTCCATTATTATATGACCGCGCACGAAAACATTGGTGTGGGGCGCGTGGCAGAGATCGAGAATCAAGATCTTGTCAAATCCGCAGCTCAGAAGAGCGGAGCGAATACCCTCATTGAAGGACTACCAGACGGCTACGAGACGATGTTGGGCAGATGGTTTAAAAACGGGATGCAACTCAGCGGTGGCGAGTGGCAAAAGGTGGCGCTGGCGCGAGCCTTTATCCGCGACGCCCACATTCTTGTGCTCGATGAGCCGACCAGTGCGCTTGATGCTCAGGCCGAGTATGATGTGTTCGCACGATTTCGTACCCTCACTGAAGGCAAGACCGCCATCTTTATCAGCCATCGCTTCAGCACTGTGCGTCTGGCAGACCGCATCTTTGTGCTGGAGTATGGCAAAATCCGTGAAAGCGGGTCGCATCAGGAACTCATGGCACTTAATGGCCGCTATGCCGAGCTGTTTAATCTGCAAGCAGAAGCATATCGCTAGCGGGTGATTCCTGTATACAATGTCTATAGCAGAACGGTTGACAAATCTGGGATGGTTCGACTACAATTGTCTTGTACGAAAAAAGTCGAACGCAAGAGAAAAGTCGAACCATCCAAAATCTATGGGATTGTGCATCCTTTGAGATAGTCCTATGACTGTACTGAACCCTACAAATCGAAACAGGTTTCCAGAAATTGAAATTGCTGTGGGCGCGGCGTACGAATGCGTGATGTCGCTCTGTGCCGTATGCGATGTCAGAGAGGACAGCGATTATGACATGGGCAACGAGCAACTTGTACGGATGAGAGCCAACCTCTCGCCTGAGTTGCGAGCTGCTATCGATCGCATCGCGGGACAATGGCAGGAGTGTAAGATCTGGTGCTATCTGGCGGGCATCGTCTATGATTGTGAGTCGCCCACGGACGTTCCAGCGTTGCTTGCCCATATAGAGGCGATGGAGCCGCTGGAGTTGCGCCTTTATATGCTGGGATATTATGATCGCAGTACGCGTAGATTGGTAGCGCCAGAAATCATCTTACGAGCGGCTGAGGGAGAGAGCGCGGCGCAAAAGCAATTTTTGAAGCTGGGGCAACCGGGAGATGCGTCGTGGCAACGGGTAGCACGGCAGCTGCTCTCACTGGATGCGGCCACTTTGAAAGATTCTGTGCTGGAAGTGCTGAGGCGCTGGTATGAAGAGGTCTTTCGCGAACAGGAGCCTCATGTGTTGCCCATCCTGCAGCGCGATGCCGAGGCAAAGCATGCGCTCAAACGAATGCTTGCGCCGGAACGCTTTATAGAAGTGGCGACCAATGGTTTTGAATATATCCCGGAGCCATCCACGCGCAGTGTTGTCCTGGTTCCATGCTATGCCATGAGGCCATATGTATGCAATACAGATCACCACAATGTCGTGATTTTCTGTTATCCGGTGGCAGATGAAAGTCTGATAGAAGATACTGGCGCTCCTCCCCAACGGCTGGTGAGGCTCTATAAAGCGCTCGCCGATGAGCGTCGTTTGCGGATGTTGAAGAAGTTGGCGGCGGAGGCTTACAGTTTGCAAGAGATGGCCGATGAACTGGGGGTCGCGAAAACAACCCTGCATCATCATTTTGTCGTGCTTCGTTCCGCTGGTCTGGTACGGCTGAGGACGAGCGATCATCGCTATCGATTGCGTGAGGAGACCCTCTC
>JAICIM010000235.1 GCA_025928885.1 Ktedonobacteraceae bacterium
ATCCATACGCCAGCCCTGGGGAACGATCAAGCCATATTTCAGTGCCATAACAGTTGCTTCCTGCCTTCCAGGTGAGAGAAAATATTGGGGATAATCTATCCCCCCGGTTCATTGTATCCGATCCATACTGGAAGTAGCAAGGAAGCGGCAAACAGGGTCGGAGCCTGCCCCATCTTCTTCAGTTGCGCAACCTTGCGTGTTTTGTTCGGCCTCCCAGGCCAGGAGCCGCGCGATTTTCTTTGCGGTATCGGTGTTGGGACGTGGCATGTGAACCTGCAAGCGCAGGTCGCGGGAATCGACCGGGAACCAGAGAATATCAAGATGCAGATCTCCAACAAGCGGATTATGCATCGTTTTTCGCCCTTCCAACACGTTGAGCACGTCGTGCTGCGCCCAGAGTTCTCGAAATAGTGGACTGCACTCAGAGAGTTCCGCGATCTGTTTTGCCCACCAGGGATCTTTGATGAAACGACCATAGCCAGCGCGAAATTGCGCCAGATACGGGCGGGCAATCGCCTCCCATTCCGGGCTGGCTTCATACCCCTGGGTCGAAAATAAGCGCCAGATCAAGTTGCGTTCGCGTTCAGACTGCATGTTCGGGTTGCCAAAAACGACCTGGGCGGCGGTATTCCCCCCGATGACGTTCAGGCGCAGATCAATGACGGTCGCCGGGATGGCCCCAAGCTGATCGAGAAACTGTTGTAAGGTCGGGCTGATCGTTGGTGGGGTAAACACCTCGACGGGAGGCGGTTGCCTGAGTGCGAGCAGAAAGAGATGGGTGCGTTCGGTCTCGTCCAGTTGCAATACTCGCACCAGACTTTCCAACAATTGCACGGAGACGCCAATATCGCGCCCCTGCTCCAGCCAGGTATACCACTCCGGGCTGATACCGGCAAGAACCGCGACTTCTCCGCGCCGTAAGCCTGGTGTGCGTCGTCGCACCCCTCGCGGTAATCCCACCTGTTCTGGCGAGACGCGTGCGCGGCGGCTGCGCAAGAACGCCGCTAATTCTTGATGACGATCCAGTTCCAATTGATTCATTGACACACGACCTTCTCTTCTCAGAAATGCACCCGTAAACAGGGAGTATTAGTTCCAGGATAAACGCCTGTCTCGTTAAACTATGTTCCCCATTATACACTAGTGCCAGATGAGATGAACAATGAAGAGCTTCGTAGCCGCGCGACTTCATCGCGCCTTCTCGCCCCGTTGGAGAGAGCGACCTAATTGCGGCCCGTGGTGTGGTAGCCGCGCGACTTCATCGCGCCTTCTCGCCCCGTTGGAGAGAGCGACATCGCGCAGGCTCGGCCTCTCGCCCCGTTGGAGGGCGCGATGAAGTCGCGCGGCTACGAAGCTCTTCATCATGTCATATCGTACCTGTAATTTGTGTTGAAATTTTCAAACATATATAATGGAGAAATTTACCATGAAAGTTTTTGTTACTGGTGCAAACGGGTTCATTGGTTCCGCCATCGTTCGTGAGCTTTTGGCAAACGGACATCAGGTGCTTGGGTTGGTTCGCTCAGATGCAGGCGCGGCGGCGGTGGCAGCTGCGGGTGCGGAGGTGCATCGCGGCTCCCTTGAAGATCTGGACAGCCTGCGCAGCGGTGCGGCTGCATCTGATGGCGTAATTCATACCGCCTTCGTTCACGATTTTTCCGATATGGCGGCGGCTGCTCTCACAGATCGACATGCCATCGAGGCGATTGCTGAGACACTGGTTGGGTCCGGTCGCCCGTTCGTCATTACCTCCGGGACCCCTGTCCTGGAGAACAGTATCATCGCAACGGAAGATTCGATGCCAGACCTCAATTCGCCTGTTGCAGGTCGTTTTCGCAATGAAGAGGTGCTGCTCTCGTTTGTCTCGCGCGATGTACGCGCCTCAATCGTGCGCCTGCCACGTTCGGTGCATGGTGTGGGCGACAAGGGTTTTGTTCCCATGCTCATCAACACTGCCCGCCAAACGGGTGTATCAGCCTATCCAGGCGAGGGATTGGTGCGCTGGCCTGCTGTACACCGGCTCGATACCGCACGTCTGTTCCGCATGGCCCTGGAAATAGCTCCCGCAGGCTCCCGATTGCATGGCGTTGGCGATGAAGGGATACCAGTGCGCGATATTGCGAACGTCATCGGTCGCCATCTGAACATTCCGGTCGCCTCCATACCCGCCGAAGAAGTTCCCGCCCGCTTCGGTTTCGTCGGAAATGTCTTATTATGGGACTGCCCCGCATCGAGCACACAGACCCAACAATTGCTGGGATGGCATCCCGTGGAACCTTCGCTCATAGCCGATCTCGAACAGGGGCATTACTTCAAGAACGCGTAATAATGCTGTGGCATGATTAAGCATATCGTAGTTGCGCGATAAAGTCGCGCAACTACGATATGCATGGTTACCTCAATATGCTGGTGATTTCTTGTAGTCGTGATTGGATGGCGGCGACGCGGGCGCTGATTATTCGGACACAAACCCGGCCCGGAAGAACTGTCTACCCTCAGACTTAGCCTGAACAGGATCGATCTTGACATTTTCTTGACTTTTCTGTGCTAGAATGCTCCCAAAATGAAAACTGTCGTATATCAGCATTCTGTTGTGATGTACCTCTCTCGGACACAGAAAGGAGAGGCTATGCCTCTGAAATATGCTTGTTTGCTTATATGCTCGCTGTTGCTGACTGGCTGCGGCACTCCAGGCCTGGTGGCATCGTCACTATCTGCTACGGTCACGCCAGCCGTGCCAGCCAACAACGTCACCTGGATGATCAACGCAACTGCCCTGACCCGCTTGCAAAGCACCGGCAGCGGGTGGTCTCAGGTCGATAGCGCACGATTTTTTGACAATGCTCACACCTATATCATTGGTCAGGAGCCTGCTGGCTGGCAGGGTATCTCTACGCGCAGCTTTACCAGTTATATGACTTTACAAGCGGCCTTCGCTGCACACTCCATCCCTTCCTCTGTGCGGGCCATTGTGTATGATAATGAAGCCTGGCAATTTACCCCTGAAGAAGAGCAGCAACATTTCGCGCTCTATATGCACAAGGCCGCAGATCTCGTACACAGCCATCATATGCTGCTGATTGCCACGCCAGCAATAGATCTGACAAGAGCGCTTGATCCTGGCGGGAAAGGGAGTACGTACAGTCACTTCTTGTCCCTCAACATCATCAAAGCAGCCGCACAGTATGCAGATGTCGTCGAAATCCAGGCTCAGGATACAGAGGCGAACCTCTCAACCTACACACACTTTGTCAGCGTTGCGGCGACGCAAGCGAAAACGGCCAACTTACGAGTCGTTGTCCTGGCCGGACTCAGCACAAACCCCAATGGGCAAAAGATCACCGCGCAGCAACTCTACGCGGCTTTTCAGGCAACATCCAGCGTCGTGAGCGGCTACTGGCTCAATATTCCTGGCAGTCAGGGTGGGTATTGCCCCAAGTGCGGAACACCCCAACCGCAGGTAGCGATTGATTTTCTGCGGATGCTCTAGAGAGCCTCGTCCTATCTGGGGGAGAGCTTACCTCAAGAGCATCCAGAGTGTCTGGAATTACCAAAAAGATTCATCGTTAGTGACTCCATCGGCAATTTCCCAACCAATCAATGGATGTGCTGCTCACATTCGGGGCAATATTTTACCTCAACATGCTGGTGATTTCTTGTAGTCTTGAGCGAATTGCGGCGACGCGGGTGCGGATGTATTCGTGGTGCGAGATGGGTTGGGCTTCGTCGCTGGCGGAGTGGTCTAAGAGTGCTTCAACCAGGGCCTCTTTGAGCGTTCTGGCTCCCTGCGCGGCATCGGGAGCTGCGAACCAGTGTTGGTCACGTTGCAGGAAACCACCATGCGAGAGGGAGGCGCGAATCGTGCGATGCGAGACTTCGTGGCCCTGACGCTGGCGGATGGCGGCGACGATCTCTTTAAAGGTCAGCCCTTCGGGGAAGGACAGCAGGAGCGATTGGAGCGCCTGACGATAGCCCTCGCCGATCCCGCCGCGCTGCCGCTTGAGTTCGTCCAGATCGAGCAGGCGCGTCTCCTCGCGCTGCACCTCTTCGTCGAGGCCCGCCTCGCGCAAGATGATGCGTTCGTGGTTCCAATCAACTTTGAGCTTTGTACCGGCGGCAAGCAGGCCGATGGCGTCGAGCAGGTCGGGACCGTAGAGCCGATGATGGGTCCGGTCGAGCCAGATCCACATGGCGGCGTTCTCGTCGAACCAGAGGCCGCGCAAGACGCTGATCCGCTCCTCACCAGGGGATGGCGGGGGATAGATGCCACGCATCGCTTTGGGAACGGGGATGAAGCCCTCAATCAGATTGGCGCTCAGCAGGGTGACGATCCAGGTGGCGTGTCCCTGGGTGGCGGTCCCGCCGAAACGCAGCGATTCTGGACGTTGCGCCCGCTTGCGCGTCTCGTTGCTGTGAGCGGCGGCGGCTGTGGCGACATCGGCCTGGGCCAACGTGGTGCGAATGGGCGGCGCTTGCAGGCGGGTGCGCTGGATCTCCGGGGGCAACAGTTCGACGGGAACCCAGAGTTCTGTGCCGACGCGGCGAAATTCTTCACAGGTAAGCAGCCAGGCCCGCACACATAGCTCAACGCTGGTAATGCCGTCGTGGTTCCAGCCCAGTTCTTCCAGCATTGCAAGCACCTGATCCTTTGTAAATGGTTCGGTCCAGCGGGCGTGCAGGCACTCTTTGAAACGATCCAGCTCTTCTTTCAGGCCCAGCGGGAGCGTGATCTGGCGTTCGCCGCTCGCTTCCCACGCGCCCAGCCGATTCTGGAACATGCGCGGATCGTGCGGGTAGAAGGTGTAGCGCAACTGGTCTTCCTGGTCGAGCGCAAGCAGCTTCTCGTCGAGGTCGCGCCCATCCCAGGTGCCAGCCTTGAGTTCGTTGAGCAGGTGCGTGTTCGCTAGCGTTTGTTCGGTCAGTCGCCAGTGGGGAAAGATGCTGCCCTGACGGCCCTCCGCTTTGGCGAAGCGCGGATCAAAGCTCAGCCGCAGCGCATAGCCCTCGCGCCGCGCCTCTGCCAGTGCTTCGCGCTCGGTAAAGGTGCGACGGGTATTTTTGAGCCGCTCATAGGCTGCATCGAGCAAGGCTTGCTCTTCGGGCGATAGTTCGCTCATCATGCTACCCCCTCACCCTTCTCTTTGCTCTGCGCTTGCGGCAACTCAACACCACCGGCCAGGGCGTCGCGGCCCTTTTGCGTGATGGCGACGGCCTGATAGACCTTCTGCTCATCGTCGCTACCACGCCAGCTTTTCTCGATTAATTGCAGATAGCCGCCCTCGATCAGCGCATCGACGGTGAGGCGCAGGCGGTCGGGGCTGATCTTGCGGTCTTCGAGTTCCTTGAAATGGTCTGAGTTGCGGGCTGAGGCAGAAAGCAGTTGCCGCGTCTGCCCCTCGATGCGTCCACGATCTTTCCCTAACAGCATCCGCTCGATGGTGCCGCGCCCATAAATGCCGTTGTGATCGCGCACAGCTCCCAGCACGGTCAGGCGCACATCGACCTCCAGCCGCTCTCCATAGACGCGAATATCTGGCTCCCAGGGCAGGCCAATGCTGTGCTGCTTACATAGATCGCACTTGCCACAGGCGGGAACGTTGGCCTCCCCTGTCAGATAGTGGATCAGTTCGACGCTGCGACAGCGGTTCTGGTTGCGCTTGAGGTCGAGGTAGTCGATCATGTGTTGCAGCCGCTCTTCAAAGCGCTGATAGCGATGCCCGAAGCGGCTCTCGATCGCGCTGAGTGAACGGGGATTGTTGATGCTCTCGTCAATGGTGAAGGTGATGCCGCGACTGTAGGCACGATAGAGCAGCAACTCCTGCGCCGCCAGCTTCACAAGCAGGGGATCGATCAGGCGCGGATCGAGGCCGCTCTGTGTGTAGACCTCTGCCGCACGATATGTGACCTGTCGCTCCGGTTCGGCTTTTAGCGCAACGAGCAGGCGGCGCACTCTCTCGCGCTCTTCAGCATCGTCGAGCCTGCTCAGGATGGTGTCGATTGGTTGAGTGAGCAGGATGGTTGCCTCTAGAGTGCAATCGGCATCGCGCCGGATCAGCCCTTCGCCCTCGCATGAGTAGAGCAGGACGCGGGCCTGGGTGGGATCGATGTCGGCCAGCCCGGCCAGCACGTCGGGATTGCAGAGAACGCTGCCATCGTCCAGGCGCACGAGCGGCGAACCCTCTTCGTTAAAGGAGAGCAGGGCGTCGCGGTAGCTTTTGATAACCTTGCGGGTCGGGACGCCGAGTTGCGCGATAAAGCGGGCGACCTGGCGCGATTTTCTGTAGTTGATGAGGATGGCGTACGCCTCTTTGCCGTCGCGTCCGGCTCGTCCCGACTCCTGCGCATAGGCTTCCAGGCTTGCCGGATGATCGTAGTGCAGCACGAATCTAATCTCAGCTTTATCGACGCCCATGCCAAAGGCTGAGGTAGCAACGACGACTTGCAGTTCGCCCTGCATAAAGTGTTCCTGAATCTGGTGCCGCTCGGCTGTTTCCAGGCCACCATGATAGGCTTGCGCCGCGATATTGTGGTCGCGCAAGAGCCGGGCCAGTTGGGTCGCGCTCTTGCGGGTGGCGGCATAGACGATGCCCGCGCCGCCACGCTCCCGATTGTTGACCAGTTGATGCACGATGCTCAGGGCCAGCATGTCGCGCTCTTCCTGCTTATCCACGCTGTAGACGCGAAAGACGAGGTTGTCGCGCACAAAATTGCCGGTGTGCGTGACCCGTTCGTGGCCCGCTTCGCCCATCTGCAAGCCCGCTATGATCTCGCCCTGCACCTGTTTCGTGGCGGTGGCGGTCAGCGCGTGAATGGCGAATCCAGCGGGCGTGCGTGGGGGCAGATGGTCGATGATGCCCAGGAAATCGGGGCGGAAGTCGTGGCCCCAGGTCGAGATGCAGTGCGCCTCGTCCACAACCAGTTGCACCAGCCGGAGTTGTGATAGATACGCCTGGAAGCGGGGATCGCGCAGCCGCTCGGGCGAGATGTAGAGCAGCTTGATCTTGCCATCTGCCGCCGCCCGTAAGACCTCTTCCTGGCTGGCCGCATCCATCCCCGAAACGAGCGAGGCCACGCAGGTTAGTCCCGGCACCTCGCGCAGCTTCTCGACCTGATCCCTGATGAGCGCGATCAGGGGCGAGATGACCAGCGTCAGGCCGGGACGGATCAGAGCTGGCAACTGATAGGTGCGGCTCTTGCCTGCTCCGGTTGGCAGCAGCGTGAGGACATCTTTACCGGCCAGCACGTCGCGCATGATCTCCTCCTGCCCATCTCTAAAGGTGTCCTGATTCCAGATGGCCTTTTGCACAGCAAGCAGGCGCGGACGGGCGATGGTCTCGTAGTTGTCAGGCGAGACGTGGACGCTGCTCAACGCCTGCTCGTTCAGGACTTTCTGCACATCCGAGACGGTCGGCTCTGGCAGGTCTTCGGGATGGAGCGTGATCTGCATCCAATCGGCGATGGCGCGGAACATGTCGAGGTCGGATTCGTAGCCGATCGTGGGATTGGGCAGCGAGGCCAGGACTTCGTGGCGATAGAGCGAGTTGCGCAGCCGCTTGTCGAGCAGGATCGCCGCGCCCTTATCGTCGCCCCGCCGAATCAGGCGGCCAAAGCCCTGTTTGAGCAAAATGACCATCTTGGGCAGCAGGTAGTCATAGAAGGAGTTGCCACCAGCGTTCTCAACGGCTCCCATGCGGGCCGCCTCGATGGGATCGCCCAGGCTGGGATAGGGCAGCTTTTCGAGAAAAACGTACGAGAGCGATTTGCCCGGCACGTCCACGCCCTCCCACAACAAACGCGTCCCCAGCAGCGATGTTTTGGGATCGTTGCGAAACTCATCGACCAGATTGCGCGGGCTACCCTGGCCCTGCGTCAGAAGGGGATAGCCACGTTCGGCCAGCTCATCGACGATCTGTTCGTAGACGAAATCGCGGCGCGAGTTGGCGGTGAAGAGGCCGAGCGTTCTGCCCTTAAACGTGGGGATGAAGCGCTTGAGCAGATCGGCGACGGCGGCCTGAAAGTTGTGCTTGAGTTCGCTATCGCGTGGCGCGGGCAGGTTGTTTGGCAGCATCAAGAGCGCACGGTTGTGATAATCGAAGGCGTGGGGCAGTTCGCAGGTGACGACGCGCCTGTCCGGCATCCCCTGCTCAACGCGCTCCTGTTCGAGACCGACGCGGCGCAAAAAGAAGTCGAAGCCCTGGCTATACACGGTGAGCGTCGCAGATGTGCAGATGGCAGCATCCAGCCGTGACCAGAGCTGTTCCCATAGCAGCGGCCCGACGTTGATTGGCACCGATTTTATAACGATCGTTGCGCGTTTCGCCTGTCGATTGTTTGCCGTGTCGGTCCCCTCGCCACCATCACTCGTCAAACCTGATCTGTCGCGTTTTTCAATTTCCACCACATAGACGTAGTTGCTGCTCTGGTCGAAGCGCCAGAACCATTGATAGTGCTCGACGATGGTGCGCAGGTCGCGTTGGAGCGAGCGGGCAAGGCGGGTGAGGCGCTGGCGACGTTTGGTGGTGGCGGAATCGTCGGGGGCGTCGGTAATCTCGTCGATCAGCTTTGCCAGGGCCGTGCGCAGTTCGTAGAGCGCCTCGCCGGTCGTCTGGTAAGCAGTTTTAAGCGCACCACCTCCGGCCATGCTCAATGCGCTGCGGTCGATGCGCACGCTCACGCCGTAACGCTCACGGTCGGCCTTTGCCATGACGACCTGATTGTTGACATAGTGATGCAGCCGCTCGTTCAGGCTCTCCAACGACGCCTGCGCCTTATCGACGCTCTGAACTATCTGTTGCAGCGTCGCGTTCTCTTGTGCGAATTTGAGCCTGCGCAGACACTCGCCGACCAGCCCACCCCGGCGCGGCTCGTAGATAGCTCGTAAGATGCGGCGCAACACACGCTCCTCAACGCGCTTCTCAAGGGCGGTCGTGGCGGCATCTTCCAGCGTGTGGGCCTCGTCGCAGATGACCACCCCGGCGAAGGGCGTCTCCTCAACCTCCACGCCAAGATTATTTTTGAGCAGCAGCGCATGATTGACCACGACCAGGTTGGCGCGATCGGCATTTTCACGGGCTTGGCGGTAGAAATCGGTCGGGATGCCCGGCACGGGTCGATCGTCCTGGCTGGCGCGAACGCTGGAGAGCATTTGATGGACCGCGCCCTCGCTGTGCAGGAAGCTATCGAGCGCCTGGGGAGTGAAGCCCAGCTCTTCCAGATTGCCATGAGCGCTGGTGGCGGCGAAACGAACCAGCGTGGCAAGCATCCAGGCGCGAGGGAGGGTGAGACGCGCTTCGGCGAGGGCGTCTTCGATCTCTTCGGCGAGGCGGCTCAACGAAAGGTAGTTGGCGCGGCCCTGCAACTGAGCGTAGCTAATCTCGGGGACAAGCTGCTGGATAAAGGGCAGCTCGCGCGTGACAAGCTGATCTTGCAGCACGCGGGTGAGGGTCGAGACGGCGACGGGCCGCCCGGTGGCGCGTGCATAGAGCGCGGCAGGGATGAGGTAACCTTGACTTTTGCCCGTCCCGGTCCCGGCCTCGATGACGGCATAGTTCCCCGCCGTAAGCGCCTCCGCAGCGACATGCGACATC
>JAICIM010000069.1 GCA_025928885.1 Ktedonobacteraceae bacterium
CGGCCAAAGATGATTGATAGACAAATTGGAGGGCTGGCAACATTGCTGCCAGCCCTCCAATTTGTCTATCAATCATCTTTGGCCGCAATATCTCGCGCAAGAAGTGACCTCTCTTCAGGCGTTTCATTATAGAAGCGATCATACACTATTTTTTTTAACTGTTTTATGCTACAATATACTATAGCTTGTTCACATTTTTGATAAGCTAAGTTTTCCTCATGTGCCAGAGGAAGACGCTTCTACACCATTGTTCAAGCCAGGTTTTCACCTGGCTTATCCTTCTGTAACTCGTAACCAGTTAGCCCAAAGAAATCCTAACCAGTGGGAGGAAACGGTTCCATGACACTCTCTCTACGATCCAACGTTGGATCAGATCGTACGATTTCGTTAAGGACGCCCGACGCTGGACGCCCACTTAAGAAATCAAAGTCCGAAGCAGACTTCTTCCGAGAGATCCCTCAGATGGGATCTCATATCGATCTCAGAAGGTCCAGGTCCATCCCTGACTTACTCCAAACAACACCTGAAAGACCGTTTGATACCGAGCACAATAGTGAAGAAGCAGGGTCCGAAACAGACTTTTTTCGAGCAATATCTAGGGAACGGTCCGATAACGGACACAACCTTAGAAAATCGGAATCCGCCCCAACTTTCCTCCCAGGGGCGTTTGAGGGAAAGTCCGATAGTGGACACAATCTCAAGAGTCCGAAATCAGAATCAGATTTCCTCAAGATATTTGTTCAGCAACCCGATAATGGACACAAACTCAAAGGACCGCAACCCCAATCGGATCACTCCAACTTCTTCCAAGAAATGTCCGCTAAGACGGCCAATGCCGAACGTTCTCTCGACGACGAGATGAATTTGTTGCAGCGGACAGATTCTAAGGAGACAGCTGCTCTCCAGCAGATGGTTCTGTCGATAAAGGGCATAGATCCTCAATTCAAGCTAGCTCTGTTGAAGGAGATAGTTGCTCTCCAGCAGATGATTCCGTCACGGGAGACGGCTTCTCTCCCGAAAAAAGACAAGAGTGAGCACACAAAACGCCCAGATGATACCCCTGACGCTTCTACTAGTTTAGGAAGAAAAGACCAAACTCAACGAGATCGTCAGCCAGAACAAACTGAGTATCAAGCCGAACTTCCCGGCAATGATGCCGAAATGGGCCTCGATCGCTCAGTTGATGCTACTGACACTCCTACTCGCCCAAGCTGGAAGACCCGTGTTTGGGAAAAGTCGAAGGATTGGTTGACAGCCCCGCCTACCTGGGAAGGGATGAAGAACACTGGAAAATGGTGGATAACCCCGCCTGATGGTGCGCCTGAGCTTCCCGCACTTGTTCGTGGTTCAACAAGCTTCGGCGGCTATGCTAATTATCTTGAAAAAAGACTGCGACGAGCATTGTTAACTCCGGTAGGGTATGCTGTTGGTGTTAGCAGTGCCATAGCAATCGCGAATTCTATCTATCCTTCATATGTAGCAGGTAGAATAGTTCCTGAAAGTGTCGCTTCAATGTACGGGAGCGCATTGGCTGCAACCGGGGCATTACGCCTTGCAAATAAACACTTTGGAACTGAGATCCAACCGTATGACGTTTTACTTCTCACTGCGGTTGGAACACCGATAGGTATTGGCATCACCAAAGCACTCTATGGCTTAGAAGGAATCAAAGGCTAATCCGAAAACCATTAACTTAGCATAAATGAGTTGGGGGCTGGCAGCAATTGCTGCCAGTCCTCGACTCATTTGATCCACAAAAGTCCTCAAGTACAGCTCATTTGCCAGCTTACAATTTTCATTCCGCTGATATTCAACACTTCACCTGGCATAATAAAAGCGAAGAGGGCAGGCCCAGGGAGAGAGCTGCCCTCTTGTCGGAGGAGGAGGAAAGAAGTTGTCTGCTGAGAAACTTAGCTCAACGCCCAGACGTTGACGGTGAGGTCAGAGGGTTGGTCATTGCTCAACACCATCGACGAGGTGGCAATGCCAGTGCCATCGGGCGACCAGACAAGGGTTGTGATCCAGTGCTGGGCATCAACCTGGCCGAACGTCGCCGCGAGCTTTTTGGCGGTCATATCGAAGATTTTGATGGTATTCGCGCTCTCCGCCAGATACTTGCCATCGGGCGACCACGCCAGCGTATGGACCCCCTCGCCAGTCACTTTATTCTCAAAAGAGGTCAGCAACTTCCCGTTCGCCGTTGTGTAGATGTCTATTTTGCCTTCCAGGTCCAGAGCAATCAGTGAGCCATCCGGCGAGAGTTGAGCATCGTATCCCTGTGTAAGATCAGGGAGTACGACATCGCTGGTCATGAGCTTTCCTGCGTTGATATCCCAGACAGCGATCTTATTATTATTTTTATCCCTGGCCGCCTTATCTACATGTTCTAGAAGAGCCAACCTGCCATCAGGCGAAAAACTCTGAACATTATAGTTATCAGGCAATTGTGCTACCGTTGTGACCTTGTTCCCATTAGTGAAATCCACCGCTTTGATGCTCACCTTAAAGGTCTTGATCATATCCAGTGAGTCGGTCGCGGGCTTCTGGTCGCCCTCGCCCTGGGAGAACATAATCTTCTTGCCATCAGATGACCAGGCACCATTCCCTAAGAAGTTGCCTTTCAATGTCGTGACAATTTTTCCATTGCGATCCAGCAAATAATCGTTGCTATCGCCTCCATCACTCACGAGCAAATTGCTGCCGTCCGGCGACCAGATAGGGCGGAACGCTTGCTGTATCTGTGGTTGGGAGAATGCTGTCGCTTTACAGTCCTTCGTAGAGTACACTTTGACGTTGTTGTATGTTGTTACAGCAAGCTGTCCCTGCGAAGACCAGTTGACATCAGCACTCCAGGGCGCTCCATTCGTCGAGACTTTTCCACCCGCGTTCAGGCTACACACCTGTTTGCCAGCGCTGATCACTTTTGGCTGTTGCGGTTGGCTCTGTTGCTGTGGATGATTTTGCGAACCGGTGATGGTTGATGTATGGTTCGCCGTCTGAGGTGCGGGTCGCAACACGCCGGAGAAGACGGTAAAGCTCACAATCGTGATGAGGGCCACCGCCGCGATCAAGCCAATACTCACCGTTCTCCATACAGATGAACGACGTTTCTTCGACTCCGTTATAGGCGTGGGGGGATTCATTCCCCAGGATCTTGTATTCTCTTCCATTATTTTACTTTCCTTTCTGGAAATAATGTGCTCTCGATATTCCGCTATGTTCAGCGGGTCTTCCCCTCGTCCTGCACCTGGCCGAGTTTGTTGCTCTCGTGCCGCATCAGCCATGCTACTGAGACGCGCCCATACCCGATCCCTGATCTGGAGATCTTCATCATGGAGGTCATAGAGGTCATCGATGAGGCTGGCACCAGAAGTGGAACTTTCTGCCTGTTGCCGCATCTGTGCAATCTGCTCATCGATATATTGTGGGTCGAACTGTGATGGATGCTTATCCATGATGCCCCTCCTCCCGGCTTGTTTCATAGATGGCGCGTAAGCGATTGAGCGAACGAGAGAGTAATGTGCGGATTGCTCCTTCATTTTTGTGCAAGAGCCTGGCAATTTCAGCACAGGGTAAGTTATAGGCGAAACGCAGGTGAAGAACTTCACGCTGGAGTTCCGGCAACACTGCGAGTCGTGTCCGCAGGAGCGTACGCTCCTCCTGGCGCAAAGCCTCTCGTTCAGGAGAGCTATCGTCGCTCTCATAGAGTGTTTCCTGGGTCTGATCTAAGGGAACAGCAGGACGGCGCTTCACACGACGGTGCTGATCTATACACTTGTTCAATGCGACTCGACGCAGCCATGCTAGTTGCTGCTTCTCGCCCAAACGTAAAAAAGACTCCTCGTTCTCAAGCGCGGCCAGAAAGGCTTCCAGGAGGATATCCTCTGCATCCTCCCGCGAAGAGACTCGTTGGCGGACATAATTGAGAACCGTCAGCCAGTATTTTTGATAGAGTGTAGCAAAAGCCGTGTTATCGAGCGCTGATTGACTCATGAGTCGGTGCATCATGCTCCTCTACGATTGCATTTTTCTATGCGCATTCAATTTGCATATGGTAGTCGATAAGGTAGCAAAAAATGTTACATAGGGAAAAAACATAGCCCTTTTTGCTGTTATCTGTCCTCCCCTCGCAAGCTCAAAGCAATGTCTAACCATTGAACAGTGACAAGGAATAAGACAACAGGCATAAAATGAGCGCCTCTATTGTTATAGGTAAGTGAAGATGGTAAGTTTGCCAGAATGTTTCAATCTATGTCACAATTTGCAGAGTTTGTACGTTAATGATGCTTCTGTCTGCTTGTGTTTTTGCAGGCACTATGGTACACTCTTAAATGGATTTCTATAACTTATTTTGGCTTTAACTCCTGGGGGTGGAACAGGAGTGAAGATAGATATACATAAAGATAATAAGGTTTTTTAGCACTATGCTACACGCACTGTGTAGTCAGGAGGTTCTTTATCACATTGACAACAGAAAAAATTCGACTGATCCCACTAGGAGGTCTGGGAGAGGTTGGAAAGAATATGATGGTCGTAGAGTACGGAGACGATATCATCATTATTGATGTAGGGGTTATGTTCCCCGATGATGAAATGTTTGGTGTTGATCTGGTTATTCCCGATACGAATTACCTGGCTGATAAAAAGCGGCGTATACGCGGTATCCTCATCACTCACGGTCACGAAGACCACGTTGGCGGCCTCCCTTACATTTTACCAATGCTGGATTTTCCTCCCATCTATGCTACCCGTTTAACACAAGGGCTAATTCAGGTCAAACTGAAAGAGCATAGGCTGCTCGATAAAGCGTCGGTGAATGTGATCACTCCCGGCGATCAAGTCGAGTTGGGCAAGTGTCGCGCAGAGTTCTTCCGCGTTAATCACAGCATTCCCGATGCCGTCGGTATCCTACTCCGTACACCGATTGGTAATGTAGTCCATACGGGCGACTACAAATTTGACTATACGCCGATTGACGGTAAGCCAGCCGATTTTGGCGCCCTGGGACAGATCGGCAACGAGGGCGTCCTGCTCATGATGGGCGATAGCACACGCGTCGAATCGCCCGGCTATACGCCATCGGAGCGTGTGATCAACGATTCGCTGGACAAAATCTTTGCCAACGCGCCCGGACGCATCATCGTCGCAACCTTCGCCTCGCTGATCTCACGGGTTCAGCAGGTGGTGGATACAGCGGCGCGTTACGAACGTTTTATTGCATTCTCCGGTCGCAGCATGCTCAACAACGTCCAGATGGCAATGGAACTGGGCTACCTGAACATTCCCAAAGGCATGATCATTCGTGCTGAGGACATCAACAAGTTCCATCCCGATCAGGTGGTGATAGTCTGTACGGGCAGCCAGGGCGAGCCAACCTCGGCCCTGACACGCATTGCCAATCAGGATCATCGTCTGATTCGCATCACACCTGGAGATACTGTTATTCTCTCGGCAACTCCGGTCCCGGGCAACGAGAAGATGGTCCATCGCACCATCAACAACCTGTTCCGGCTGGGTGCGGAGGTGTTTTACCAGGGTCTCTCGAATGTGCATGTATCAGGACATGCTGCACAGGAAGAGCTAAAATTGATGCTCAGCCTGGTGCGCCCTAAATTCTTCGTGCCGGTGCATGGAGAATATCGGCAACTGGTCCTGCATGCCAAACTGGCCTATTCGCTGGGTATCCCCGAAGAGAACATTCGGGTCGCCGAAGACGGGGATATTCTAGAGGTGACTGAGGGTGGCATCGAGCTTGTCGAGCATGTTGCTTCCGGCAATGTCTATGTCGATGGGCTGAGCGTTGGTGATGTGGGCCAGATCGTGCTGCGCGACCGCAAGGTGCTCTCGCAGGATGGTATTCTCATGGCGGTCTTGACCGTCGATAAAGAGACGGGGCAACCCATTGCTGGTCCCGATATCGTCACGCGCGGCTTCGTCTATATGCGCGATGCCGAAGAGCTGCTGGAAAGCGCTCGTGAGCGCGTGCTGGAGTCCTTTATCGGTCTCAACGGCCACAGCTCCGATTGGGCCTTTGTGAAAGACAAGATCAAGCACACATTGAGCGAGTTTCTCTACGAGAAAACGCATCGCCGTCCAATGATCTTGCCCGTCGTTATGGAAGTCTAATCATTTACAAAAAAGGGGAGACAGCGCTATTTGCTGCCTCCCTTTTTACGTTTCGTAGCCGCGCGACTTTATCGCGCCTCTTCGCACAAGCGCGGCTACGCAACAGAGCATGAACGATGTAGGAAAGAAGTCACGCTGCAATCCTGCCAGGACCACTTCGCGCTATAATGGCCCCATAATCTACAGCCAACAATCTATGCAATGTAGAGATTACGTGGAGGATGTGCAACATGGCTATGCGACGAACGCTGCTCTCAATTGTGCTGGTCATTCTATCCGTCATGACCATCATGTCGGCAATCATCATCACCGATTTTCAACACCTCTAGCTCTCGTGAAGCCCCCACACAGGAATATAAAGACTTTACGGTACGAATGATAACGTGGCCCATTCAGTGCCACCAGGCTATCTTTGTCTTGCTACACAAGCAGAAATAGCGTTAAAACATTCCTCAGCGATGTAATCATACCTTCATTACATATTACTTATATGAATACAATTATATACTTCTTTTCATATAAAAGTCAAAATACACGTGAAATCTAGATTTAAGTCCTTAAAAATTTGTTTACTATCATAATACAAAACAAAAGAAATTTAAGATATAGCTAATTTAGAGCGTTTACTTGCAAATAATGGTTTAAGAACGTATAATTAGAATATCTTATCGGTGTACAATATTCACACCCCCAAAGAGAAAGGATGTCGCATGGGATTTGATCAATATCATGAACCGGCCAATGAATTGTCACAGGAAGTTCGTACATTTGCACGAATCATTACATCGTTACAGGAAGAGTGCGAAGCCATTGGCTGGTATGAGCAGCGAATCTCATTAGAGCAAGACCCCGAAGCCAGGCAAATATTGCTTCATGCCCAATCAGAAGAGTGCCTGCACTTTTCAATGGATCTAGAGTTCTTATTGCGTCGTCATCCCAAATGGCGCATCGCGGCCCAACATGTACTATTTCAACCCGGAGACATCATTGCTAATGCCCAGCGCGGCGAAGATGAGCAGGAGAAAGCAGAATCTTAGCGCAGTTGATGCTATCTTCATTGATAGTTGCACATAAATAGCTTTCAACACCCCTTTAGCTGCTCATATGTATCGCTAAAGGGGCTTTTTCTGACCATTGCAGGATGCTTGTGGCACCCTGCAATGCATCTTCGCCCCCTATGCTGCTCTACCCATTCTCCTGCACGTTCACGTTCGCCAGCGCCACCGACTCAACGGATGGAGCCACCTCTGGACGCTGGGCCGGCTTTTCACCGCGCTTCAGCGGTCGCCATACCATCGTATACCGCGCCATGACATAAGAACCAACCACCAGAATACCGGCAACAGCCTGAGCTACCAGCGACTCGACATTGGGGAAAACGGCAAACCACAAACCCGCCCAATCAGGAATTGGCCAGTTGAGATCGGTGCTGGAGATCCAGTGGGCCAGTTGCATCTCCTGGACCTGCTCACCAACCATCACCAGCAGCACAACGCCCAGCATCACACCGGTAAAGACCAGCATCTTCTTGTAGGGGAAACGGCGATGTGCGATAAAAGTCAGGATGCCCACGATACCGGTGAAGAAGGCACCAATCAGTATGCCATACAGCACGATGAGCGATCCCACCTGCAAACGCAAGCTCTGTAAAAAGAGGACAATCTCGAAGCCTTCGCGGTAGACAGAGGTTAACCCAAGAATAACCAGGCTCGTGAAGAGGCGGGATTGCGAACCTTCGGGACTCTTCGCCTCTTTCAAAATCTCCTTTTTGCGGCGATTGTGCATCGAGATCCAGCCAGTCCAGTAAATCTTGTGGAAGAACCAGTTCATAATCACGAGCAGCACAACGATTGCCAGCAGGCCCGTCGCGGCTTGAATGTTGAGCGCCGAAACATTATCGGCCAGGCTGCTCAAAATACCCACAACCATAAACCATGTAATGATGGAGGCAACGATGCCCAGCCCTGCGCCGATCGCAATTGGGCGTCGCTTGGACTGATTTGTACCCATCATGCTGGCCGTAATTGCGGACAACACAAGGATGCTTTCCAGGCCCTCACGGAAGACGAGCAGCGCCGTATTGAGAATCGCAGCTACGGGCGTCAGGTGCGCCACCGTCGGATCTGGATTACCGGATGACGTGATGCCCTGCCATACAAGGATACCGCCTAAAAATACAGCCGCAACAATGAGAAATACGCGTAAAATGGTTCGCCCTGTCTTTGAAATGGCAATCCCGCTCAACATGGAAGAAGATCCTTTCTCTCAATGAGAACGCCAGAATTGGCGCGACAACACAGTAACTTCGCCAACATAACGAAGCTATGTTATCTCCAGCCAATCACCCTATCTACATTAGGTAATGCTAATACCACACTTGCCTACTCGGATATTAGCATTACCTAATAGATATTGTCAAGGTTATTACCGGTCAAATGGTGCAATTAGCTATGACAACCAGGTTGTTTTCACAGAAAAGTGGGTTGGAATGCGCATAGGTCGTGCGGTCATTGGATATCCAACATAGAGCAAGGCAACAATGAGGTCGTCTTTCTTCAGGCCAAACCAGCGCTTGACCATTGGATCGTAGGCGGTATCTCCTGTGCGCCAGACGGTCGCCAGGCCCATCTCTTCCGCAGCCAGCATCATATTTTGTACGGCTGCACCAGCGGCTTCAACGCATTCAATGGGATAGTCGCCCTGTATTTGTTGGACATCGGTAATGGCAACAACGATAACTACCGGAGCACGCGTAGGTTTTGCGCGTTCTCGCAGCAATTTTTTCTGAAGGGCGGCAGCAGGGATTGGTTCTTGTGAGGAGTGTTCGAGGCGTGTTTTCAGTGAATTCGCCATCACATCGCCCAATGCTTGCCGCGCCGAGCCGGTCAGCACGAAAAAGCGCCAGGGTTCAGTCACATGATGGCTGGGGGCAAACGTGGCAGCTTCCAGGAGCCGCTCAATTGCCTCACGCGACGGCTGCTCCTGCGACACGTGACCAACGCTGCGGCGTTGTTTAATCGTGTTCAGGACCTGCACGTTTTGCGTGTGCTCGAAGAAGATTTTCTTCTCCACAGTATTGTCCATAGTCGTACACCCTTTTCCTTAGCGAAAAATGATCCAGAGAGGAGTATGCAACATCATATTGGTACTTCCTTCGATGGATTTATGCATTCCCCAACAGGAATGACGTTAATACCACAAGCGCTCCACCACCCACAACCTGAACGATCGATAACAACCAGCTTGTTCCAAAGAACTTCGCGCGAATGCTAGCAATGGCAAACAGCTCGATTGCAACAACAATATATGTCACGTATAGCGCTATCTGTACATTTGGGATCAAGAAGGGCAGCGTATGACCCGCTCCACTCAGGAAGGTTGCCAGTCCAGTAATAGCGCCACGCAGGATCGGTTTGCCTCGTCCGGTGAGGTCGCCATCATCCGAAAGCGCTTCTGAGAAGGCCATACTGATGCCAGCGCCAAGCGCGGAGGCCATGCCCACCAGAAAGACCGTAAAGGTGAGATGTGTGGCAAAAGCGACGGCAAAGATCGGGGCCAGAGTCGAGACGGAACCATCCATCAGACCGGTCAGTGCTGGCTGAACAATCTGCAAGACAAAATCGCGATCCTTCCCGACAGGTTCCTCTTTCTCTACGGGCTGTGGTGTTGCTGGCGCAGGGGCCTGATATGGCGTCTCACGCGCAGCCAGAGCATCGCCCCAGGCTGGATGTAAAGCTGGCTGCGGAGTTGTCGCAATAGATCGCACCAGCGGTGGTGTCGCCACCTGGGCTTGAGGTGCCAATGCTCCGGTACTTGCGCCTGGACCAGATTTATTCGCCGTGAAACTGTACCATTGCTGATCCGGGCCGAAGAAGCTTACCCTGAACAATGGCGTCGCCCCTTGTTGCTGTGGAGCTGCTTGCATGTTTGGTTGCGGAGCAGGTGCCATTGCACCTGTAGCGCCCTGATAGCGTGGATCTTGCTCCGGGCTGGCAGGCTTGCCGGGTGCTTTGACAGCGGGCATACGTCCTCCCGTCACAATGGGAGGCATAATCTGCCATTTTCCACTCGGCTCATCCGTTTTCCACTCGTCCGTTTGCCAATCATTAGCGAGCGGAAAAGCATCGTCATCAAAATCATCGCGTCGAGCAGACGATGATGCATATGCCATTTCTTTCTATTTCCCTTCAGTCTCCTATTTTTACCCTTATTCGGGCAGTTCTTGCCTCTATCGTCAAGGTCATACCTGTTCGCCTGGACGGTTGTTGCGTGGTCATCTCTGTCTGAGACGCGCCAGACTCACGCTACATACACCTCCACCGGCAGCCATCAAGCATAAACCTGCTATTAAATCTCGTTGAGAAAGAAAAAAGAACGCCAATAGGTATAAGCCGCATGCAGCTCCTATACCCATTTGCACAATCATAGATGGCGTCTCTGACATTTCTGTACACCCCTTAATATCTTTCACGCAGGTGATCTTCTCAATTTTCACCTTATCTAGTCTCTAATGTACCTATCCCTGCACCATGTTTCAAGGTACTATGGTCGAGAATAGGACTTGTAGATAGATCAATGTTTAGATTTCTTAACCTGGACAGTGAAAAAAGGCGGAAATCGAAGAATCTTCTCAACCGATGAAAATCCATCCAACTGAGCTATCTGGCCCTATTGCTTCTCTCGAACATGTGCGCTATCATACGAGGTATCTCCGATGTGTTGTGAGCAAGGAGGGAACCAGGAATGGCCGGCAGCAAATCAAATAAAGAGGCAAAGGATCAGAGTAATCGTCTATCATCAGAAACCGGTGCGAGTTCTTCGCGCTCAAGTAAAGCAGCAGGAGGAATCGGGTTACGGACAGGGAGGTTACGTATAGCGGCGCAAAGGACACCGAAGGCGCAGGTTGAACAGCGTTCCAACCCCTCCCCGTCGCGACAGGGTGCGCGGAGTCAGTCTCCCTCTGGCAAATCGGCGCAACGAGGAAAGGGTTCGCAAGGAACAACGAAAGCAGCCGGGTCCCGGCGTCCGGCTTCCGTCTCCCCGCTTTCCCCAACCGCCAACGATCCAAACGATACAAAATTTATCAAATGGGCGCAGGATAAATGGAACAGCCTGGAACCTCATCATCAGCAGAGTATTTTCGGATTCCTATTACTGGCCTTATCACTGCTACTCTTTAGCTCACTGACTATCTTCAGCACAGCTCCCGTTCTGAGTAGTATCAATAACTTCTTTCTCACTTTTTTCGGCTGGTCGGCCTATCTCCTGGCTCTGGGCCTCGTTGCATTCTCTCTAGCCCATTTTCTTGAGGGCATTCGCCGTCAGCGCTTCATCCGCTGGTCAATGGCGATTGGTCTGGGTGTGATCTGGTTGCTGCTCCTGCTGGAAAGCCGCCTGATTGCAGGACATATGGCGGTCGGCGTGCTGGCTGAGCTGCTTGTGCAACCTTTTCTGGGCTGGCCTCCTGCCGTCGGCCATATCGTTGTCCTCGGTCTGATCATTATTATTACCGTGATCACGTTCCGCATCACCTTTGGCCACGTCCTGATAGTGGCCGGTTTCATTCAGCGCCTGCTCGCCAGCGCTCCTCGACCAACATTCAGTACCGCCACGTCTTCTGCCGGGACCTCCTCCTACCTCGGACAGCGCCCGCGCTTCAGCCGCTACATGCATAGCGCAGAAACGGTCGCCATTGATGATAATACGCCCTCCGCTCCGCGCCGCGCGGGACGGCGCAACGCTCCCGTTCAGCTTGAAGAGGACGATGTTGCCGAGCTGCTGGATGACGAGAACGATATTGAATTCGAGCCAGATTTCGAGGAGGAAGATCCCCTCAACGATATCAACATCCACAAAAGCAAGGTGAGCAGAGTACCCCGAGGCCCGGTGGCAACTCCCCCGCTCGATCAGGTCGAACATACCCGCGCCGTTAGAGGTGCCAGCCAGCAGTCGTTGCCCTTCAATGGCGAAAGCGAGGGCAAGATCATCCTGCATCAACCGAGCGAGATGGAGCCGCTCGCGCCCAATCCCCGCCGGACGAAGGAGAAGAAGACCCAGCAGCCAGCCAGCGCGGCACAACAGCCTAATATTCAATCCACCTGGAAGCTGCCCGATATCACGCTGCTGCATAGCCCGGAGGATGTCAAACAGCAGATGCACGGTGACGACGTAACGGGGCTGGCACGCATCATTCATGAAACACTGCGCAGCTTCCGCGTAGATGCCGAGGTGAGAGCTGAAGATGTCAGCATCGGCCCCACGGTTATTCGCTTCGGGATTCGTCCCACCGGCAAGCCTGAGATGATGTTAGACGAAAAAACAGGTAAGATGGTGCCGGTGCGCGACGCGGCAGGTAATATCATCTATGAAGTACGTACGCGCGTGAGCCGCATCATGGCCCTGCAAAACGATCTGGCCCTGGTGCTGGAGGCCAAAACCATTCGTATGGAGGCCCCCGTTCCCGGTCGCCCCTACGTCGGCGTCGAGATTCCTAATAAGAACAGCCGTCTGGTGACGATGCGCGAAATTCTGGAAAGCAAAGAATATCAGGCGGCGAAAGCTAAATCGAAACTGGCCGTTGTGCTTGGCCGCGACGTTGCCGGTCAGGTTCGGGTAGCAGACCTCTCGCGTATGCCGCACTTATTAATTGCAGGCGCAACTGGCGCTGGGAAATCAGTTATGATCAACGTCATCATCGCCAGCCTGCTCACTCAGGCCACTCCTGACGATGTACGCCTGCTGATGGTCGATCCTAAGATGGTGGAGCTGAGCATGTATAACGGCATTCCCCATCTGCTATCGCCGGTAGTTATCGAGGTCGATAAGGTCGTCTCGCTGCTCAAAAACGGGATCAATGAGATGGAACGGCGCTATCGCCTCTTCTCACAGATTGGCGTGCGCAACCTCGATGGCTATCGCAAGCTGCGTCTGGAAAAGATCGGCAAGGGTGATACCTCGCTCAACAATTTACCATCGATTGTGATCATTATTGACGAGCTGGCCGATCTGATGATGGCCGCGCCAGAAGAAGTTGAGGGCATGATCTGTCGCCTCGCGCAACTGGCACGCGCTACCGGCATTCACCTCGTTATTGCCACGCAGCGCCCCTCCGTCGATGTCATTACCGGCTTGATCAAAGCCAACATCCCGACGCGCATCTCGTTCATGGTCAGTTCCGCTGTGGACTCGCGCACAATCATCGACATGGGCGGAGCTGAGCGGCTGCTGGGACGGGGCGATATGCTCTATCTGCCAGCCGACGCCGGGCGTCCAGAGCGTGTTCAAGGTGCATTTCTTTCGGACGATGAAGCAACGATCCTGGCCGATTACTGGCGACAGGAGGCGGCGGAACACAACAGTCCCAGCACTCCCACCAATGCCGCCCAGCCAACCGCCGAACCGGGCTGGGAACTCAAAGAGATGCCCGCCGACGATTTCGAGCTGGACGACGAACTCCTCGACAAAGCCGAAGAGATTGTACGCGAACAGGGCCGCGCCTCAATCTCGCTCTTACAGCGCCGCCTGCGTGTTGGCTATTCTCGTGCTGCTCGCCTGATCGATCTGCTGGAAGAGCATGGCATCATCGGCCAGTTTGAGCCAGGTGGCAAGGCCCGCGAGGTGCTCGATAGCAGCAGCGGCTATGGACACGATGAAGGCGAATCGCTCTCCGATGTCGCGGAAGAGATCGCCGAAGAGGAGCAACGGCGCAACAAGTTCCTGCACGATCAGGCTACACGCCACCAACAACCGCAACGTAACCAACAACCGCTGGACGACGAGGACGAGGAAGAGGATGATGGCGAGGACGAGGATTTCGACGACGGCATCTACGTCGAAAGATAGTTTCAAATCCTCGTAAGGAAGAAGAGATTTGCCAGCCCGGATGACATCAAGTTGAAAGGGAGGCTGTATGGACCAGGAAATTGTGCCGCTACGAACCATGCGCCCAAAGCAAATCTCTTCTCTCCTCAGTATACCAACACATCCAAATATAACAGGAAAAAGCGCTAGAGGCTGCTCACTCCTGCATATTTTCGCTGGAACGAGCTTGTGGCCAGCTTCCCTCGTCTATCGGCTCCAGATAACGAACTAAATTCGTTTTCAACTCTTTGATGACCTGTTCTTGAGACGGTGAGGTCAGGGAAAAGGCCAGAGCAAGTAAAGCCTGTCTGATCTCAAAAAAAACGATGGCAGTGAGGTGACGGGTTTCTGCGTCGATATGAGGAAAGCGCTGCGCCCAGAGCTTCTCTACGCACAACAGAGATTCATCCAGAAGCAGTTGAAACTCTGCTGGTATCTGGAGAACCGCATGGGGACCGACGAAAAGAGACACCAGCCCGGGATGAGCAGATTTCAGTTCGACAATCGGGTCTATCAAACGATCGATCATAGCCGTGAGTGGCAGCGTCACGACTTCGGGCCGGGACATCTTCTCATGTACACCTTGCAACTCCTCTACATATCGCTCCATTAGATGCTGCACAATCGCTTCCTTATTGGGGAAAAAGCGGTAGAACGTCCCGATGGAGGTCTGCGCACGAGCCGCGATCTCGTTGGTCGTTGCGGCTTTATAACCAAGCTCAGCAAACGTTTGTTCGGCGGCATCGAGTAACCTCTGCATACGCCTTTCACCACGTTCCTGCTTCGGCACGCTGCGCATATAAACTGGCTGCGTCATCTCGCCTTGCTTGCCTCCTTGACTTGACAATAGTTTTCGGGGTTCGTATAATGCAAATAAATGAGAGCGGATTGCTCTCATTTCTAATAGATGTACTCACTGTCAATGATACCATGCTTCTATAGAGCATGGTATCATTGCCGGTTCCTGACAAGCAGGGTAGCGAGCAGTAACATATTGAGAGTGATATTAAGCTCTACCATTTTGTTCTTAATTGATCTGTTCCCTATTGAGCAGCAATAAAATGGAGGTAAAGGACATGAATACAGGTTCACAAAACAACGAAGCCAGGTATCAAGAGGCGCAGGCATTGTTACAGCGCTACACACAGTCTCTTTTCACGAAAGACATTGACGGTTGGATGAGCCTGCTGGATGATAACTTCGTGATTGAATTCCCTTTTGCTCCGCAGGGACGCCCCAATCGTATTGAGGGCAAGGCCAATCTTCACTCTTATATCCAGGGAGTTCTCAACTCCATTGAATTTGTTGGTATCGCGCAACAGCAAATACATTTGACAGCAAATTCTGATGTTATGATCGTGGAGATTACAGTTGAAGGGCATGCTCCCTCTATGGAAAAGATCCATACTCTGAAATATATATGGGTGCTGACGACGAAAGATGGGAAGCTGGTCCACCAGCGCGATTACTGGAACCCGCAGGCAATGCTTGAGGTCATGAGAGGCGCTACTGCATCACAAACCCAACAGCGATAAGACTGAGCTGGTGACCTGTATTAAAACAGTTCTAGAAAGGACTTTCTGATGGCAGAAACGCCCGCAATCCTTGTTACTGGCGGCACCGGCAAAGTTGGGAGCCGCATCGCCCGTCATCTCAAAAAGAAGGGCTTCTCTGTCCGTATTGCCAGTCGCAGAGCGCCCTCGACTGGCTCTGATGGCACAACAGAACATGCATACTTTGATTGGTCGGATAAAACAACCTATGCTCCCGTGCTGGCTGGAATGCAGCAGCTCTTTCTTGTTGCTCCTATCGGAGTGGCAAACCCATCTGTACAGATGCTTACGTTTCTAGAGCATGCCCACCACGCTGGAGTGCGACGCGTTGTTCTGCTCAGCAGTTCGCTCGTTACAGCAGAGAGTCCGGGGTTAGGTCCGGTTCATAAGGCGATACAGGAACAGATACCAGAATGGGCAGTGCTGCGTCCATCGTGGTTTATGCAAAATTTCGTCGAGGAGCATCTGCATGCAGCCTCCATCAAAAATGCAGGGATCATCGTCACAGCGACGGGAGGGGGGCGAGTCGGCTTTGTCGATGTGGAGGATATCGCCGAGGTAGGCTTCCACGCGCTGATTGACGAGCCGCCGCACAACACCGATCATATCATCACAGGGCCGCAGGCATTGAGCTATGACGAAGCAGCAAATATCCTCTCAACAGCCTTTGGGCGTCCCATTCGCCACATTTCCGCCTCGCCAGAGGAAGTCCAGGCCCGCATGGTTGCAGCTGGCATTCCTGCAAATTTCGCTGCGCTCCTGACGAGATTAGATTACGAAGGGATCAGAAACGGCCTTGAAGATCGCGTCACGCCAACCGTAGAGCGCATCACCGGCCACCCGCCGCGCTCACTGAGCGATTTTGCGGCGGCGTATGCGGCGCTCAATGTGCCAGCC
>JAICIM010000177.1 GCA_025928885.1 Ktedonobacteraceae bacterium
GGCAACCAGCAGAAAGTGTTGATTGGGCGCTGGCTCTTGACGCAGGCGCGGGTTTTTCTGCTCTACGATATTACGCGCGGCGTCGATGTTGCCACCAAACATGATATCTACGAATTGATCCATCGTCTGAGCGAGCAGGGACACGCCATCCTCTTCTATTCCACCGATACCGAAGAGATGGCTCACCTCTGCCATCGTGTGCTGGTGATGCGTGAGGGGCGCATTGCCGATGAGCTGGACGGTCCCCATATCGCCCCCGAAGCCATCGTTGCCGCGTCGTTGTATGTGGCAGCACCTGTTGAATAGACGCGAGGTATCACAAATGAGTGCGACCGAGACGAGAAGGGGCCGACCAATCCCCATGCAGGTGCGCCTGAGCTACTATGGTGCTCAAAATGTGCCGCTGCTGCTGAGTATTGGCATTCTAATAGCGATGGTTCTGCTCTACCTGATTTTGTTTGTCTTCAGGCAGCAGCGGCTCCCCGGTAGCTTTGAGCTGTCAACCACGCTCAATAACAGCATGACGGTAGGTTTGGCGGCGCTTGGTCAATCGCTGGTGGTACTGACGGGCGGCATCGATCTTTCGGTCGGTGGCATCGTTGATGTGACAAACAGCGTGGCGGCGCGTTTGATGCAGGATAATCCGGGTTCTATTGTTGGTGTTACCATGCTGGTGCTGCTGATCGGTGCCGGTGCGGGCCTGCTCAATGGGCTACTGGTGACGTATGGGCGCTTGCAGCCAATTATCGTCACGATTGCAACGCTGGCGATCTGGCAAGGGGTTGCGCTGCTGGTATTGCCACAGCCGGGCGGCTCGATTCCAGGGGTTGTCACCAATCTGCTGGCTGGCAATATTGCTGGTTTGCCTGCCAGCCTGATTATTTTTATTCTCCTGATCCTGTTCTGGCAACTGTTGCGCCGTACGCCTTTCCTGGTCACGCTCTACGCCATCGGCAACGACGAACGGGCCGCGCGTGCTAATGGGGCATCAGTGGAGTTGGCAAAGGTTGGCGCGTATACGCTGGGCGGCGTTTTTGCCGGTGCGGCGGGCCTCTATCTGGCGGCCTCTTCGACTTCGGGTGATGCCACAACTGGTACGCAGTTCACGCTGACCTCGATAGCGGCGGTCGTGCTGGGCGGCATCAGCCTTTTCGGTGGTCGTGGGAGCGCGGTTGGCAGCCTGGTCGGAGCCTGCATCCTCACGCTGTTGCTCAACGTTCTCTTTTTTGCCGGGGTCAATCCGCAGTTGCAGGAGTTCTTTCAGGGCCTCTTCCTGATCCTGGCCGTTGTTGTTAGCACATTGATTCGCCGTTTGCTTCAGAGCACGCGTTGAGCGCAGGAGGAAGAGCTATGAGTAGTACCCAACGCCGCACGCTCCATTTTAGTTGGCAGCGGCTCTCACGTAGCCAGCGTGGCACCTTGCTGGCATATGGTGCCGTGATTGTCCTGTTCATTGTGGGCGGCATCTATCGACCGGGCTTCGTCCGGCTGGATAATATCGGCCAGTTGCTCCTGCTGGCCTCGTTTGTGGGCCTTGTTGCCGCTGGGCAGACCTTTGTAATTCTGATCGGCGGTATTGATCTCTCGGTCCCCTGGGTGCTGAATGCAATGGCTGTGCTGCTCACAACGACCTCGCTTGGAATGGACAGCCGGGCGTGGTGGGTCGTGCCGCTGGTGCTGGTGCTGGGCGCGGTGATTGGAGCCGTGAATGGGTTGGGCATCGTATTCTTCGATATCCCGCCGGTGGTGATGACGCTGGGCATGAACGGCATCATGCAGGGGTTGGTGCTTGGTTTAACGGGCGGCTTTACCTGTGCCGCCTGCAATTCGGTTGCACCTCCATCGGTCCAGACGGCCATCGCGGGTCAGGCGGTGCTGGGATTGCCTAATGGGCTGCTGGTCTGGATTATCGTTGCGCTGCTCGTTGGGCTGGTTCTTAGCCGAACAACGCTGGGCCGGCGCATCTACGCGCTGGGCAATAACGCAACGGCGGCCTATCTCGCAGGCGTAAACGTGCGGGCCGTGACCTTCATTGTCTATGCGCTGGGAGGACTTTTTGCGGCTCTGGCTGGTATTGCTTTAACCGCTTTTGGGCAGCAGGCAACATTGGGCATGGGCGATCCCTTTATGTTCGATAGCATCGCAGCTGTAGTGATTGGTGGCACCTCTATTCTGGGAGGGCGCGGCAACTACTGGGGCAGCATCGCTGGTGCTATCTTCCTTGTCGTGTTGCGGGCCGTGCTGCAACAATACAACATCTCCGAAGCTGGCCGCAGTATTGTCACTGGTATTGTGATTCTGGTGGCACTGTTGCTGTATGGGCGCGAGGCACGTGAGGTCTAGCTGCTCTTTATCGTGCCTTCCACACACGCACCGTCTTATCCCACGAAGCCGAGGCGATGCGGGAACCATCGGGCGACCAGGCCAGCGAACGGACTGACGCTGTATGACCGGTATAAATATAGGAATGCCCGCCATCTATGGCGTCCCAGACCTGGACCGTTTTGTCGTCGCCAGCTGAGGCAATGCGCCTGCCATCGGGCGACCATGCGACTGCATAGACAAAATCGCTGTGGCCGTAGTAAATATAGACGTGATCGCCTCCCATAGCGTCCCAGACCTGGACCGTTTTGTTCTCGCAGGCAACCGCAATGCGTGTGCCGTCGGGCGACCAGGAAGCTGCCCAGAGCGCTGTTCCATAGGGGCTATAGACGAAAATATCGCGCCCGCTGAGGGCTTCCCACTCTCGCGCCGTTTTATCGTTGCTGGCTGAGACAAGATACTGGCTGTTCGGCGACCAGCTCAAACCATAAATATTGCCGCTGTGTTTCTGATAGGTGTAGAGCGTCTCGGTGCTGGTTGCGTCCCAGACCTTTACCACGCGCTCACCACCAGCCGAAGCGAGGTACTTACCGTTGCGCGACCACGCGATGGACCAGACCCAGGAGGTGTGACCTGTGTACTGAGAGGGATAATAGCCGTTAACGGCGTCCCAGAGCTGCACCGTCTTGTCGTAGCTGGCGGAGGCGATGCGTTGGCTATCGGGCGACCATGCGATCCCATAAACCGTATCGGTATGGCCGGTATAGGTATAGATCGGGGAACCGGTAGCCGCCTGCCATACCTGCACGGTCTTATCGCCACCAGCCGAGGCCAGCAGTTCTCCGTTGGGCGACCAGCCGACGGTCCAGACCAGCCCGCTATGCCCTTTATAAATATAGAGCGTGCTGCCCAGGCCAACGGTTGGCGTTGCCTGCTGAGCTGCCTCCTGGCTCTTTTCTCGATAGATTCCCCAGACGGCAACACCACCTGCAGCGACCGCGAGGCCCCCGGCTAAGCCGATCAGCACAGCACGGCGCGAGGTTCCGGGCCGCTCAGCCATCTCGGCCTTTTCTGCTTGCTGCTGTTTTTCAGCCATCTCCAGCAGAGATGGCTGCTCGTCTGGCACAGGTGGCTGTTCTGCCTGCTCTGTGGAGGCAGGCCGCGCCTCTTTGAGCAGTGCGCCTGGATCGCTTGGCGTGGGCGTGCTCAGCGTCTCCACGAAGGCGGCAGTTTCCTCGCCTTCGTCCGGCAATGGCACCGTTTTTGTAGATTGTTCATCTTCCAATGGTGACATGTCTTCAGAAAGCGAGTTGGTGGAGGGGAAGTGCTCTGAGGTCGCCACAAGCGCTGGAGTTATTGCTTGATCTGGTGAGAGCGGCGTGAGTCCAGGCGATGATGATGGATTGGAAAAGGCCGCGCCCTCGTTGAGCGAGGTTGTGGCAACGGTCTCCCTCCATGCCTGCTCAAGAGCAATGGCAAATGCTTTGACGGTGGGAAAGCGCTGCTCAGGCTCTTTCGAGAGAGATTTCATAATGACCGCCTCAACCTCGACTGGCAGCTCTGGCACCTTCTCGCGCAGAGGTGGCGGCAGGACCAGTGTATGTTTGACGGCGATTTCGGTGAACGAGCCTTGAAAGGGCCGTTCACCACCGAGCCATTCATAGGCAACCACCGCTAGCGAATACTGATCGCTGGCGGGAACCGCACGCGATTGAATCTGCTCTGGTGCCATGTATGCAATCGTCCCGGCCATATCTTGCATGTTGTCTTCCCCATGCCGTTGGCGGGTGCTTTGAGCGACGAGGGCAATGCCGAAATCGCTGAGCAGCACTTCATAGCGACGGCCCAGCAACATGTTCTCCGGCTTGACATCGCGGTGGATGACTTTCTGATCGTGCGCGTATTGCAGCGCAGCGGCGACCTGGTTAATGTGGCTGACGACGGTTGCCAGCGGCAGCTTTGTGCCTTTGGGATAGAGCTTGCGCAGCGTCCCGTTCGGCGCATAATCGACCACCAGGAACGGCGTCGTCTCCTCGATGCCAAATTCCAGCACGCGGACAATATTGGGATGAACCAGCCGTGCGATAGTGCGTGCCTCACGCCGGAACTGCTCGGCATCATCTCTGGCCAATTGCGCGTGCAGTACCTTGATGGCCGCTGGCATATCTAAATAAATATGAGTTCCCAGATATACTTCAGCGAACCCTCCCCTCCCTATCAAACGTATCAGCCGATAGTTCCCCAGGTGCTGTCCTACGCGATTTGCCATATGCGCTTTCTCCTTTTCTCAGCGAAAGACAGGCCGGTGTAAATACATGTGTCACAGAACAATGCGAACTTGAAAAAGTATTCTTGCACATTTTAGAAAATTATAAAAGATGCGTCAAGAAATGGCTGAGATTCTAGCAATCTAGACTATAAGTTTCACAACCATACTATATCATGTAGTGGTTTTTTTCTGAATGGGGGGTGGAAGGGCCGCAGGCGAAGATCGACCCTTGCTTCCCTTCCATATGCGAGATAGATTGTTCGCCAGAATTCCTATGGGCTATCGGCTATCTAATACCCCCGTTTGGGATCGTACAGATTGCGCAAGGGCTGGCCGGCCCGGTAGCGTCTCAGGTTATCCGCAAAGATATCGGCCAGGCGGGACTCATAGAACTCGGTGGCACCGGAGATATGCGGGGTCAGGATGACGTTGGGGAGATCATATAACGGGTTTGTGGACGGCAGCGGCTCCTCGACGGTCACGTCCAGCCCGGCTCCGGCAATCCAGTTCTCCCGCAGCGCACGAATCAGTACCTCTTCGTCGATTACGCCACCACGTCCGATATTGACGAGATAGGCGTTGGACTTCATTGCATGCAGCTCTGCCTCGCCGATCAGCTTCTCCGTTTTGTCTGTGAGTGGCGCTGCGATCACGACGTAATCGCAGCGGGCCAGCATATCACGCAGTTGCTCGATCGGATAGAGCTGATCGATATCGGGATCATGCTCGTTGGCGCGAGTGGAGAAGCGGGTCGCCAGGACGTGCATGCTGAATGCACGTGCCACCTGAGCAATGTGCCGCCCGATGCTACCCAGGCCGACAATGCCCAGCGTGGCTCCGGTGAGTTCTCGTTCGCGCAACGGATACTCGGAGCCGGTATGCGCCCAGATATGGCGGTCCTGGAAGCGGACCATATCCGACCACGAGCGGTTAAACATCATCATGCTGCAAAACACATATTCGGTGATATTGGTCACGTGGACGCCCGAGGCCGTAGTCACCAGGACGCCGCTATCGGGTTGGAGAATGGGATGATGGCGCAGTTTATCGATGCCTGCACCGGGAAATTGTAGCCAGCGCAGATGTGGCGCAACCTCTCGCCAGTTTTCAGGCACATCCGAGCCACACAGCACCTCGGCGGCTCGCAGAGCTGCCAGCAGTTCGTTCTCGTTATGGACTGTGACGACCTCTGCATTCGCAGCTTCGCGTATCTTTGCCTGCGATGCAGGCGCGAATCCAAAGGCCGTTACCACCCTGGGATGATCACTCATGGGTTCTCCTTCGCTCGATCTTCTTATAGTAATGATAGGGTATCAGAGTACTCTTTATTCTTTTCATATTCTCGATCAGAGTGCAATGGAGAGGTCAGGACAATTTATACGCGATACAATCCCCTCATCTTTCCCAACAAAAAGAGGCTTAAATTATATCCCCACTTACTTCAGAGCAAGGTTAGCTAAGAAGAGAGGCACTCTCATGTATGAATAGATAGACATGAAGTAATTCTTGCCCTCTATTACTATAATAGAGAAGGAGAATGTAGCGGATCGCAAATCGACCTTATGAAGAGAAATGATATACTGTTATAAACAGGAGAAATTATGTAAGACGTGTGCTTTTTTAGGGAAAGTGAAATAGAGAGTACCTTTGGGTAATTTTTATGGTAGCGTTTGATTGCATGTTTACCTACGTGTTAGGATAGAGTCGTCTTGTATATCAAGCTGCAAGTAGCATATGGCCTGATAGAACATTCTTTATGCAGGATATGTTCTTAAATAAGGCTACAATAGCAGTGCAGAACAAAGTTGTGCTGTGTTGGAAGAAATCCAGTTCTATGAGAAATCCACCGAAAATCCTGATTATCGATGATAGCTCGACCACCCGCTTCTATATGGCCTCGGTCTTACAGAAGGTGGGGTATCAGGTCATGGCGGTCTCGGATGGTGCGGAAGGGTTTTCCCTCGTGCTACATGAGCCGCCGGACTGTTTAATCGTAGATGTCGTTCTGCCTGGAATGGGCGGTTTTGAAATCTGTCGGCGACTACGATCCAGAGCAGCATTACGCAGCATGCCTATCATCATGGTTAGCACCAAAAATACACCAATAGATCAAGCCTGGGGACTGCGCCAGGGAGCAAATCGCTACTTGCCAAAACCGTTTTCTGAAGAAGATCTGGTCAAGGCAGTCAACGAGTTTGTGCCGACCTATAAGCATCCGTCCGTATCTGCCAAACCAAATGTAGAGACGGGGCCGAGGCCAGCCATCCATAATATGGGAACGGAGCCGCGACCAACTGTACAAAATATGAATGCAGAGCATCGAACCCCTGTGCAGAACGCTGAACATCGAACCCCTGTGCAGAACGCAGAGCATCGAACCCCTGTGCAGAACGCAGAGCATCGATCTCCTGCGCAGAGTGTGAACGCAGAGCATCGACCTCCTGTACAGAGCACGAGGCAAAACGTTGGGACTGGACCCCGCCCTTCTGTCCAGCAAAATGCAGCGGGTGCCGGGCATCGTCTCTCCAGCATTCGCCCGGTCTGGTTTAAATGGGTTCCGCAGCGGCGCGAGGGCGACGATATGTTGTGGATGAATGATCCGCAATCGATTATTGTCCGTGATATGCAGATCCGCTACTTCTATGCCGCCATCGATGGGCAAAGAAATCTGGAACAGTTAGGCATGATCATGAGAATGGGGACGGACGATATCTTGAAGGTGGTGCGTATCTTATTAACGCAACGTCATATCGTGTTATATGAGCCGGGTGGGCAACCAGCCGATTATGCAACGCTCTTTCCTGAGCATTCTTAATACAGAATTACTATTGAATGCTGAACAAAAGATGCAGTCTCTATGATTTGCTCGAAATACATAATTTGTATGATGTTTTGTTGTAGGCAAATATCTTCTTTTTACTTTTGTTGATTGTTATGTTTATTCGTATTGTTGTGTGTGCTTGAGCCATCCCGATGAGGGATGGCTCGTTTGTTTTAGATGACGCTGACGCGACTGACACGGGTATACCAGTTGCCGAGCGCTACTCGCGTCTGATTGCAGCTATAGAGCGGCGATGCGGTGGTGTTAGTGAGATACTGAGCTAGGGTGCAGGTCTGTCCGCTGTACTCGGAGGCGATCCAGACATCATTGCCGACAGGGACAGCAGCACCATAGTCGCCCCAGCGTGGCCGTGCCACTCCAGCGGTGCCGTAGTACTTGTACTCGCTAAACCCATCTTGTGGCCCTTTCCCGGCGGCGGCAAGATGCAGAGGGCCGATGCCGCGTAGATCGATCGCAGCATAGGCTGCGCTGGGAAAGTCGTTGGGGCCGGTCAGGGTAAAGGCCATCACGCCCTTGCCTGAAGCAGTTACTCCAACTGCTGGATAGATCAGATTGGCATTGGCGGCGGCGTAATAGCCATTTTTGACGACTTTGGCGGCCAATCCGGTCAGCAGTGAGAATGGGGCAACGATGAACCATTCGATGCCAGCCTGTGTGCTCCCATTGACCGTCACAGAGGTATCAAGGGCGCTCCACAGCAGTCCGGCGGAGTACATAACCTGCTGAATGCGGCTATCGTTGCTATCCAGCGGCCCCTCTGTTTCGGGTGCGTATTGATCTGGCTCACCATTTAAGGCGGTGGCGCAGGCGGTATCGTTGAGGCATTGCCCAAGCGGGAAATCGCCGGCCTTCTGGCTTGAGTGATCGGGAATGGTGTAGGGCTGCACGCTGAGCACCTGATTGTTGAGCGCAAGTTTCGGCGTGCTGGAACTGAGCGTGTTGGTATTGGAGAGCGACCAGACAATCAGATCTTTCGACGTGCCGGTCCCGTTGGCCTCTTGAGCCGCATCGGAACTGAGGAAATATTCGGTTCCGTTGCGGGCGGGAGAGAACTGGCTATCTGGCGAGAGCGCAGGCCAGACCGTAAAGCCGGGATTGCCGTTGACCAGACCGATCGTATCAATTTGTGTTACCGAGATCGCTGCCTGATTGGCAGCAAGCGCCTGTTTCGAGAAGGCGTAGATCTGTGCGGCGTGGAAGCCATCGCCAAAGAAGGGATACTCGTTAGTGGTAATGTAGAAGCCTCTGGCGTCTATGCCCAGATGTGGATAGTCGCCCAGGCAGGGACCGCCGGCACAGTTATGGTTGGGCGTACCCTGTGTGCCGTCATCCTGGGTGGGCAGGTGGTAGATCGTCCACTTCCCGGTTGGGTCCGGCGTCTGACTCACAGCGATATCGATATGATTCACACCGGTTAGCGCTCCGCTCGTGCTATCGGTCTCAAGCGTGAGGGCGATCAAGAACCAGCGATTGGTAGCCTGATCGAAGGTACAGCTTGGATCTGTTGGTTCTGGGCCGAAGACCGGCGGCGATGCGCGCTGAATCTCCGGTGGATAGCCGAGGAAGGTATTGAGAGCGCTGACGCCTAAAACTGCTTTGCCGGTGGGATCATAGACGCCCACAACATCGTTGACGACCTCAAGCTCTTTGCCGCCACCGACGCAGAGACCCTGATCGGGTGGCTCTATGGTAAATTGGTTGCCATTGTTGGCGAGACGCTGTTGACGCAGCGTGAGGCCATCGAAGCTGGTTTTGAGATAGGTACCTGTTCTATCCCATGTGGCCCCGGTGGTAGATGGTCCGTTGCCCGCATGGTGGGAAAAGCTGCGGTTCACTCCGAGCCATTTTTTGCCCCCCTGCCGTGCGGCATTGGGCGTCGCCGCATCGGCGCTCAGGCCGGTGAAAATCTGATCAATCTCTGGTTTCTGGAATCTGTCGGTGCCGAATGGGGTAGAGACAATCTGCGTGGTTCCTCCACTGCTGATTTGTCGTGTGACCGGGTTTCCAAGATCATGAGCGGTTGTCGAGGCAGCATGAACGCCCTGCACGGTAAAAAGAGTCGCTATGATGGTGAGGATCATAGCGAAACCGCTCAATACGAGCAGAAGGGGGTGTTGTCTGGTGTTGCGCAAGATAAATACTCCCTGTGCCTGACTAACGTCACAGTCCAGACGCCCGAAGACATTTTCCTTCCCTGGGTTTCGGGCAGCCTGGTTGCAACCGACGAAATAGAAGAAAAATGGGTTAGTTGGAGCAAAAGCTCCCGCTGGTTTGCCTGCAAAATCATTGGCATCGAGAGTTTCGCAGGCGGCAATGTTGACGAGCGCAAAGAGAAAAACTATCCATATCTAGTATAAAACATGCTATTTAATAATTCAAAGAGTACAAAAGTACCAATATATGTATGTAAATGAAAGAAGTCAATAAGTAAAAATGAATCATCAAGGTGAAATAATGTTTGATCGATGGTCTATAGATAGTATATGGAATTGATGAGTATGGTCAGAATAAAAAATTTGGCCGTTTTTTCTGGAAGAGACAAATATTGTAGCAGAGCGAATAGAGGTGGTTCGCCTATGCTTCTGGCTATGGTATGATAGATGAAAACAGGGACAAGGGGCAGCGATGCCCCGACACACCATTGCAGGAGGTGGTGCAATGAGCATCGAAGAAGAGACGATCGCCGTTCGCGCTGGGGAAGAGGTGGATTGGGCGGCAGTTGAGCGCGTTCTCCGTACACATATTGCCGGGTTAAGCGCTGATCCGTTGCAGGTACGGCAGTTCCCATCTGGTGCTTCCAATTTAACCTATCTGCTTCGTGTTGGAGGATGGGAAGGGGTATTGCGCCGTCCACCGCTGGGACCGGTAGCGCCAAAGGCCCACGATATGAAGCGCGAGTCGGGCCTGCTTCAGCGAATCCATCCCGTTTTTCCGCTGGCCCCCGAACCCTATTTTTTCTGCGACGACCTGAGCGTGATGGGTGTACCCTTCTACGTCATGGAGCGGCGACACGGCGTTGTCATCAATGATACCATCCCCATCACGGTCGCTTTTACCCCGGAACTGGGCCGTCGTCTCTCCTTTACCGTCATTGACACTTTGCTTGCCATCCATGCTATCGATTGGCAAGCTGCCGGATTACATGATTTTGGCTATCCCGAAGGATTCCTGGCACGGCAGGTGAAAAGCTGGATTGAGCGCTACCATCGCGCCCGGACCGATGATATCCCCCAGATTGAACCGTTGACCAGCTGGTTGACGGAGCATGTGCCGCTCAGTCCAGCGCCAACGCTGATACACAACGATTTTAAGCTCAATAACATCCTGTTGCGTCGTGAAAACCTGTCGGTTGCTGAGGCGGTGCTGGACTGGGAGATGGCGACGATTGGCGATCCGCTCTTTGATCTGGCGATTTCGCTCTGTTACTGGGTGCGGCCAGACGACCCGGAGACCATCCGCACCGTGTTGCCAACGGTAACAGTGTTGCCCGGCTTTATGGAACGGGCAGAGTTAATGGAGATCTACGCGCAAAAAAGTGGGCGCGATCTCTCGTCGATGCACTTCTATATGGCCTTTGCCTATTTTAAGCTGGCCGTAATTTTGCAGCAAATATATATTCGTTGGAAGCGTGGGCAGACGCAGGACGAGCGTTTCGCCTCTTTTGGTTCGCGTGTACACCATCTGGTCCTCTACGCTATGCAGGTGGTAGAGAGCGGTCGCCCATAATGTTTAAATGTATGAGTCATCCCTAATTTTTCTGGATTTCCATTTGTAGCTAGAAGCGAGAAATGGGAGGCTAGGCAAAACGGATCTCCTCGTTTAGACTGTTGAGTAGCAAACACATCAACATCTGA
>JAICIM010000612.1 GCA_025928885.1 Ktedonobacteraceae bacterium
CACATCTATCTACCACATAACGATCGAAGGGGGAAGTGCAATATGGTCACTGATTGCGACCACAACGACGGACGAGAAAAATCTTACCACCACATCCTTAACAGCGAGTCGCTTTACACTTGTGAAGCGTGAGCCAGGTAAGCTGATACCAGCACCGACGAATCCGCCTCTCTGTTATAAGGATACCACTCCTAAGTCAAACCCCCAGAATTCCAGTGGTTTGCCCGCGCATACGCTGACTGGTTACTGGCAAAACTTTACCAATGGCGCGAAGCCGTTGCGCTTGAGCGACATCAATGCTAATTATGATCTGATCGCCGTCGCTTTTGCTGGTGCCGATCCGGCCAAACCAGGTGGTGTGACCTTTAGCGTTGATCCCGATCTCTCAAGGGCGCTTGGCGGCTACAGCGATGCTCAGTTTATCTCTGACATCACCTCGTTACATCAGCAGGGCAAAAAAGTTGTTCTCTCGGTCGGTGGGCAAAACGGGTCGATCAGCGTCAATAGCGATGAGGCGGCGGGGAACTTTGCCAGTAGCGTTTTTGCTTTGATGCAAAAGTATGGTTTTGATGGCGTCGATATCGATCTGGAAAACGGCCTCAACGCGGACTCCATGGCGAACGCTCTCCAACAATTGTCTGGCAAGGTTAGAGATGAGCAGCAAGGTGTCATGGGTCAGGGAGGCTCTATGCCGAATCTGATTATCACACTGGCACCACAGACTGTAGATATGCAATCAACGCAGGCTACGTACTTCCAGTTGGCACTGAAGATCAAGGATATCCTGACCATCGTGAACATGCAGTATTACAATTCAGGCACGATGAACGGCTGCGATGGCAATGTCTATGCACAGGGTAGCGTCGATTTTCTGGCGGCACAGGCATGCATTCAAGCTCAAGGAGGGTTGAGTCCAGGCCAGATCGGGCTGGGCTTACCTGCGTCTACATCGGCTGCGGGGAGTGGCTATGTGGACCCCTCAGTGGTTAAGTCCGCCATCAGTTGCCTCTCTAGCGGACAGAGCTGCGGCTCGTTCAAGCCATCCAATACCTATGCGATTCAGGATGTGATGATCTGGTCAATCAACTGGGATGCCTCCAATAACTACCAGTTCGCAAAAACTGTGAAGGGAGGATAAACAATAATCGCTCCGCTTCACACTTGGACGAAGCGGAGCGGTACCCTACCATGATACGTTTTCCAACCAAAGAGAGCAATATGATATTAGAGACCATATACACGCATGAAGGGGATCAGCATGATCGTCCCCTCGATGAGAAGATGCATCATTCCCAGCTCATCTGCACCATCGAGGGCCGTCAGGATATTAGCGATTTCCAACTTCAGCGCCTCAGAGTCCTGTTGATGCTCACGAAGATAGTCGAGCATATAGCTCACTAGCCGCGTACGTGCCAGAGGAACCTCACCAAGATTACGTGCATAATCAGCAATAGTAGCATGCAAGCTATAGCGGCCCGGCTCGTGACTTTCCAGCAGACCAGCATCCCAGAGTTCATCGAGTATTTCGACCGGAGCCTGACTGACGGCAAGAGCTGCCTCTTCAGAAAAGCTGTTCGGTCTGCTTGGAAAGAGCGCCAGCGCGGTTAAGGCTGCGTGGGCCTGCTCACTCAAAGCGCGATCACTGACCGCAATCGCTCGCTGTACCGAGAGCGCTGCGTGTTCGGATGGAGCAAGCGCGGGAGTAAGCGCAGGGGTCAGCACGGAATTGGATGGTTCGAGGAATAAACGATATCGGGCATCCTTCAATCGTGCCAGGGCCGCACGGAGACGCCTGGGCTGAGCAGGACGTATGTTTGCCAGATATTTGCCAACCTGCACCAACGCCAGTGGCAGCCTCCCCACCGCCTGGACCAGTGCGCAGGCGGTCTTATTCTCTCGCGACACCATCTGGGGAACGAAACGCGTTAGCAGAGCCAGCGCATCCGTTTCTGTCAACTCAGGAACAGTAATAGTCCCTTCCTGCGCGAACGTGAAAGCTACCTGGGGGTGGCGTGTTGTAAGCAAGTGAACACAATACTTACCCCCAACCTGGAATGTTAAAGCATCTTCTCCGTTCCAGGCATCGTCGATGATCAGGAGCATACGACGCGAACCGATCGTTGCGTGCAGACTACGACCCCAATCCTCACAGTTCTCGACATTCTCCACCTCCGCAGGCTCAATGCCCAGAAGCTTGCCCCACTGGGTCAGTAAGCCCAATACATCTGGTTCAGGCCCTAGACCAACCCAGAGAATACCATCGGAAAAGTGCGCCTGAACTTGCTGATCGGTGGCTAGCGCGAGCGCGAGTGCTGTTTTGCCCACGCCGGGCAATCCCTTGAGAGCCGTTAGCGCAAAATCGTTTTCGTTGTTCGCAAGAAGCTGCTCTTTCACCTGCTGTAATAGCGCACTACGTCCTATCAGGCTTTGAGCGCTGCCCGCACCCCACACAGACCGGACCGGCGCGGTTGCTTGCACTGAGCTGAGAGACAAAGCAACTCCGGTAATGGGCTTGTCCGCTTCTGCGCCGCTATCCTCCCGGGTTAGCAGCCCCAGCTCCCTGGTATTTTTGCCAAAAAGATTGCACAATTGCTCTCGATAATAAGGATAAGGAGTGGTCCGCCCCTGTTCCCAGCGCATTATCGTCTGAACGGAGACCCCTAGAATCCCGGCCAGCCTGGCCCGTGACCAACCATGCCGCTCTCGCTCCGTTCTCAATGGATGGATATTCATCAGGCATATCCCCCTGTGTCTTGTGATCTCTTCTATAGAGTACATCCTGTTTGCCTGAAAATTTCCGGCATTTGAAGATAAATAAGAAATATGGCTTTATTTATTTAATAAATAAGATATATTGCTGTTCAAGCGCAATATCGAAAACCATCAAGTAGGTGACATCTTTCTCATAGAGAGCTGTAGGGAAGGCTTTTATGCAAAAAACACGTCCGTAAAGGTAATTTCTGTCCCTCAATCCCTCCTATTTTGCTATCAGCCTGGGATATCCTCATCAGCATGATACTACTATAGACAGTAGAGGGGAATATGAAACGCATTTTGAAGCCCATGTGTACTGGAGCCGTGGCTCTGACCCTTATCTTTTTGACGGTTACACTCTGGCAATTCGCTGTTTTACCGTTGTCAAGCGCGAAAGCAGCTAGCAGCGGGACACGCACCTTTTCGTTTGTCAACAACACATCGGGAACCATCTGGGCTGGAGCTGCTGGCAACGCAGGTTTTCCAGCTCCCTCGGGTGGCGGTTGGGAAATGCGCCGTGGTGCGACCTTCTCTGTGACGGTATCAAATGGCTGGCAGGGCCGTTTTTGGGGCCGCACATACTGTTCATTTAACGGTGAAGGCAGTGGTCACTGTGAGACAGGGGACTGTGGAGGCGTCTTGAAGTGCAACGGCGCAAACGGTGCCACGCCCGCTAGCCTGGCCGAGTTTACCTTGAATGGTGCCAACGGACAGGATTTCTATGATGTCAGTTACGTCGATGGTTTCAACGTTCCCATCACCATTTCTCCCGTTGGTGGTGCGTCCCCTAAAGCTACTGATCATTACTGGTGTGGCGTCGCAGGTTGCGGGACCGATCTAAACCCTGGCTGTCCTGGCGTGCTGCGCATCACAGATTTCGACGGACGCATTATCGCCTGCAATAGCGCCTGTAACGCCTTCCACAGCGATCAATATTGCTGTACTGGTCCTTATAACGCCACCAACTGCAAGCCCACCACCTGGCCCGTCAACTATGCCGCGTACTTTAAAAGCGGCTGTCCCGATGCCTACAGCTACGCTTATGATGATGCAACCAGCACATTTTCTGATAAGGATGCTGATTACCTGATCTCCTTTGGCCCTCCCTCTGGAGGTGGGAGACCTGGTGCTCCTCCCCCCGCAGCAGCGAAGTCGCAGGAGGGCATGGCTTTTGCCGTCAGCAACGCGAATAGCGCAACGACGCAGATCACGAGCCGACAGTTCCAAATGCAAGTCAGCAGCGCTGGCAGTGGTGCTCTTCACTTCATCTTTACGCCCGGTGGCTGGACTCCTGACGGTGTAACCTTACGCTATTCAGCACTTGGCGGTGCCAAACATGAGGTTCAGATGAGCAACGAGAATGGAAGCTGGCAGTATACCGCAAGCAACCTGGGCCGCAAAGTGCCTGTCGCCTACAGGTTTCTCTTTCAGCAAGATGGAGTCCAGTACATCACCGACAGTTGTGCTACCTGGACCTCACC
>JAICIM010000294.1 GCA_025928885.1 Ktedonobacteraceae bacterium
AACGCGTCGGGATCGTCTTTCAAAATCCCGACGATCAACTGGTCGCAAATACCGTGATTGACGATATCGCCTTTGGCCCGGAGAATCTCGGCCTGCCACGCATCGAGATCGAAGAGCGCATTCAGGAGGCGATGGCGCTCCTCGATCTGAAACCGTACGCGCAGCTGCCCATTAGCGAGCTTTCGGTAGGACAGAGGCAGCGCATCGCCATTGCTGGCGTCCTAGCGATGCGCCCACGCTATCTGATCCTGGATGAGCCAACAACGATGATACCGGGGCAGGCAGGGCAACAGCTGCTGGAGACGCTGCATCGTCTGAATCGCGAACGTGGCATTACGGTAATCCACATCACCCACTTTATGCATGAGGTCGCCTCCTTCCAAAGAATTATCGTCATGAACGAGGGACAGGTCTTGATGGATGGTTCGCCCTCCGAAATCTTCGCCAGGGCCGCAGAACTGTATACAGTAGGCCTGGATGTGCCGCTGGTCACGCATCTGGGACAGCGCTTACGGGCGCGGGGCTGGTCTGACCTGCCAGAGGTTGTCCTCTCTATTGAACAGTTGAAGGCAGGGCTATGCTCTTCGATCTAAAAAACGTCGCGCATACCTATTTGCGCGATACGCCGTTTGCCACCCAGGCATTACGCGACCTTACCCTCTCGATTCCAGCCGATCAGACGGTGGCGCTGGTTGGCCCCACACGCTCCGGCAAGTCTACGGTGGTCGATCTGCTCTCCGGCCTGATCAAGCCAGCGCCCAGAACCTTCTTTTTTCAAGGGGATGATGTCGCAGCGCCCACATTTGCTATCGAGCGGATTCGATCCAGCGTTGGCACCGTCTTTCAATCGCCAGAAGCGCAAATCTTTGAGGAGACGGTGGGCAAAGATGTCTCCTTTGGTCCGCGCCGCAAAAACGTTCCCCTGGCCGAGTCGCGCCGTCTGGTTCAGGAATCGCTGGAAGCGGTGGGGCTGCCTTACGAGGATTTTCGCACCCGCTATACCTATGCGCTGAGTGGAGGGCAGAAGCGCCGGGTGGCGATTGCTGGCGTGCTGGCCCTCCAACCGAGCGTGATTATCTTTGATGAACCAACCGCTGGTCTCGATCCACGCGGTCGCCGCGAATTGCTCGATCTCATCGCTCGCTTTAAGCAAGAGCGGCATTTCACGATTATCTATGCCTCAAGCAGCCTGGAAGATGTTATCGCGCTGGCCGATCAGATTCATATCCTCGATCAGGGGCAACTGGTCTTCTCTGGTACGCCGCGAGAGGTTCTGGCCCGCGCCGACGAATTAACAAAACTTGATATCGCCTTGCCCGAAACCACACAGATCGCGCTGGCTTTACGCGACATCCTGCCGGCTCTCCGCACCGATGTGACAACGTTGGAAGAGTTGGAAGAGGAAATTCTGAAACATACCGCGCAGATGAAAACGGGGAGATAAACGGTCCATGATCGAACTATCACGTACCATCACTTTTGGTCAATATATCAACAACGGCTCGGCGCTCACACGGATGGACCCGCGCACAAAGCTGCTCTGTGCCATCCTGCTCATCGCCCTGGTCTCATCGGTGCGCTCATTCTTTGCCTTCGCCGTCTGTCTGGTCTTCTGCTTCGTCATCCAATACCTCTCGCGCCTCTCCGTTGCTTATGTGCTGCGTATGTTTAAAACGTTTCTGCCCTTCCTCGCCTTCATCTATATCATTCAGGTACTTTTCTACTACGCCCCCAACGCGCATCTAACTATATTATGGCACTGGCAATTTGTGAGTATTTCACGTGAAGCGCTGCTCAACAGCGCAATCATTATGATTCGCGTCTTTTTGCTCTATTATCTCGTTTCAATGCTGATGTTCACAACCTCGCTCGTCGATTTTACCGATGGGTTGGAGGCGCTGCTCAGCCCTTTGCAAAAGATCGGCCTCCCTGTCAATCCCTTTATCATGGTGCTGGTGATTGCGCTCAAGTTTGTGCCGATCTTTGTTACGGAGATCGAGCGGCTCTTCAAGGCGCAAACGGCGCGGGGCGTCAACTTCAATCAGGGCAATATCTTTCAACGTGTGCGCAAAATCGCTCCCCTGCTCATCCCATTGTTTGTCAGCGGCTTTAAACGGGCGCAGGCGCTCACAGTGGCAATGGAGGCACGCTGCTATGGAAGCCATCCCGGCTGGCGGCGCAGCAAACGGCGCGTCCTGCATATGGAGCGCTTCGACATGCTTGCCCTGCTCTGCACGCTGCTCACCTGTCTGGTCGCTATTGTGGTTGCTATTGTTGCGCCTCTCTAGCCCTGCCACACACGTTGAAATTGGATGAGCCACTACGCCATAATTGCACAGTTTGTCCAGTGCAGAACAACAAATCTACGAATTTCCTTGTTCCCGTCCTTCTTCCCACAAATTCGCAATATCAACCACTGGCAATTTCCAAATAAATCGCTATATGTTATGATACACTTCTAAAGAAGACAGCAGCTACCCTGTAGAGCGTTTCCCTACCCCCAAACTACTTTGTATGACAGAGAGGCTTATGCATATGCAGGATTGCACTCACCGGTTTCGACCGGGTGTTACGATAAGAAGGTCTGTTGGCAGTCTCCTTATACTGCTTTTTGTCATGGTGTTTCTCCCGCACACGGCTTCCGCTCATACCCTTTCCAACAGCCTGCCAGCCGCCAATGGCCCCTCTTTCCGCGCAACCGCAGGATTTGATACACGGTATCGCGATGGGAACTGGATACCAATCCGCGTCGCGCTGCGCAACGATGGCCCCGATTTCAATGGCTTCGTCTCGGTCAATACGCCTCTTCCCTTCGCTGGCGCAGGCAACTCAGGCACCCTCTCGACGTATCGAGCAATGGTGAGCCTGCCCTCTGGCGCTCAGAAACAGGTCACGCTCTATGTGCCGTTCTATTATGGTACACAAGGTATTACGCAAAATGTAATGATTGACCTGCTGGACGCAAACGGTCACAAGGTCAGCAGTCAGGCCAGCCCGATCCATGCGCTAGGGCCTGGGGACATCTTTATCGGCATCCTCTCCGATCAACCAACAACAGGCTTTACTGCGCTCAATGCCCTCTCGCTGCCCAATCCGAGTTCATCGGTCTTTACGCAGAATCTCAACGCCTCTACATTTCCAACCGTTGCTGATGCATTGAACAACTTTGACCTGCTTATACTTGATAACTTCACCACGAGCACGCTGGACAAGAGCCAGCTCACCACGCTGCAAAACTGGGTACATCAGGGAGGAAGCCTGATCGTGGTTGGCGGCCCGGAGTGGGTAAATACACTTAAACCGCTTCCCGCCAGCCTGCTGCCTGCCACCGTCACACAGACGGCTACCGTTGCTCCGGGGACCACGCTGCTCCCGTTTACCGGTCCGCCCGATTCAGGCACCAAACCAGCAACGCTTCAGGCACCTGTCAATGTGAGCGTCGCCACGCCAGCGGCAGGTAGTTCCGTGCTGCTCTCTTCCAACGGCACGCCCCTGATCGTCCAGTCGCAATTCGGGCTGGGGCAGATCGATTATCTCGCCTTTGATCCCTCGTTGGAGCCGGTAGTGAGCTGGCCCCAGACATCGACGCTATGGCGGGCGCTGCTACTACGCAATATGGGCGATCAGATGCTTGTCAGCAGCGCCAGTTCGACCACTCCAACGGTGGGCAAGACCGTCCTATCGAGCAACACTAATGGTTTAGGGGCGGTGTTACAATCGCTCTTCCCAACAAGCTTTCTCGCCACCCAGTTCATTCTGATCCTGCTGCTTGGCTACATTCTGGTCCTCGGCCCGATCCGGCTCCTGATCGTGCGCCGCCTCAAAAGCCGTGATTGGAGCTGGCGTATCGTGGTCAGCACAATTGTGGTCTTCTCGTTGCTGAGCTATGGGCTAGCCCTGCAACAGAAAGGCACCTCGATTCTTAGCAGCAATATCTCGGTTGTGCAGCTTGATCGTCCGGGCGCAACCGAATCGATGGCCCACACCACCACGTATGTTGGCGTCTTCGTTCCCAACCAGGGCGATTTTCGCGTTCACCTCTCCAACGATGGCCTTGTCCAGTCCGCTAACGATCAGCAGTCTCGCTCTCCCAACGGCCTGAACTCTCAGCCTACGACGATTACCACGACCCAGAATGGGACAGACGCGACCTTGCAGGGCGTCAATATCTGGACCCTGCGTACGCTGATTTCGCGCAGCGATCACCCAGAAGCAGGCGGTATTCTCTCCCATTTGAGCCTCCAGGATAACCTGCTGAGCGGAACCGTGACCAATACGCTGCACCGCGATTTCAGCGATGCCTACCTCCTCACCTATGGTCGCTACATCTCGCTTGGGCAGTTTAAAAGAGGCGCGACGAAAGAGATCAACATCCAGTTGCCCAAGAACGCCGCAGGGCAGCAGACGGCCACGTTTGCCGATCAGATCGCGGCCAGCAAACATCTCGCGGTCCCCTATACGCCCATCAGCAATGGCAATCAGCCACAGACAGAGCTACAGCGCCATATGGCGATGCTCAGCGCCCTGAGCGGCGAGGCTGGCTTCGATTGCAATGGGGGTAGTGGCTTCTGCGTCCAATATCTGGCAAACTCCAATGGCACGATGATTACCACAACCGGCTATAGTGGCGGCGCACCCTACGGCCAGCTCATGAACGGCGGCGACCCGTTGATGTTGCCCAATGCGCCCGCCACGCTGATTGGCTGGGCGGATAATCCAGCCAGCGATACAACGAATCTCGTGACGATCAACGATACCTATACCTCAAAGAGCCAGGAGATGTTCTTTCAGGCGCCGCTCGATGTGACGCTTTCGGGCAATGTCAATCTCCCTCCCGCGTCTATTAACAGCCAGCTTGTTGATGTGCAGACCCAGGGTACTGGCGTGCAGACGCTCTTCCCGGGTGTGTATGCTCTTTCCAGCGGCACGATGACCTTTGAATTCACGCTGCCAGCGATCAATAACCCGCACAGCGGGACGTTGCAGGTTTCTACCGCGTCGAGCCTGCCACAGGTAGGGAATACGGCGGGGCAACAGGGTTCCGTCGATGCCAACCATCTTCATCCCTATCTCTACAATTGGCAAACGCACAACTGGGATGCCTACGCCTTCAACTCATTTGCGTTCCCGGCGACCCCCTCTCAATCCTATATTGGTCCAGGAGGCCGGGTCTTGCTGCGGCTCGCCAATACCGACAGTACCCAGGCCACAGCCATTTTCGGCAAACCATCGTTACAATTAATAGGGGCTACGAATACCAGATGAGGGAGAGATCGCTGTCTTATGGAAGTTACCGATACGGTCATTAAAATACAAAACGTCTCCAAGCGCTATCGTACGGTCAATGCGCTCAACGATTTTAGCCTTGATATTCCGCGCGGCACGATCTACGGCCTGATCGGTCCAAATGGTGCTGGCAAGACAACGCTGCTACGCATTCTGGCAGCACTCATCTCCCCCACAACGGGACAGGTCTGGTTTGAGAATGAGGAGGTGACGAGAGCGCCCTCGGTGATCCAGCGCAAAGTTGGCTATATGCCCGATTTCTTTGGCGTCTATCCCGACCTTACAGCTACCGAATACATTGAATTCTACGCTGGCATTCATGGCATCCCGCGTAATAAACATAAGCGCGTGATCTCAGATCTGCTTGAACTGGTCGATCTGAGTTCGAAACGCGACGAAATGGTCGAGACGCTCTCACGCGGCATGAAGCAACGGCTTTGTCTGGCGCGGGCGCTGGTCCATGACCCGGAGGTGCTGTTGCTAGACGAGCCTGCATCCGGGCTTGATCCACGCGCCCGCGTCGAGCTACGCGAACTCCTGCGCACCCTGCAAGATATGAAGAAAACCATCGTTATCAGTTCGCATATTTTGTTAGAAATGGCGGAGATGTGTAGCGATGTGGCGATCATGCAGGGGGGACGCCTGGTGCTCTCCGGTGGCGTCGATACAGTCACGCACCGCCTGGGAGGGAGCCGCCAACTGGAAATCCGCCTGCTGGAGCAGGAGCGCGTCTCCGCAGCAATGCAGGTCTTGAAAGCGATGGAGGAAATCAGCGAGGTCAGCAACGATGAAGGGACAACCCTGTTGCAGGCAGAATTTTCCGGCGATGATGCCGCTATGAGTCGCATTCTGGCAGAGATGATTACGAAGGGTCTCCCGGTCGTCTCCTTCGCTCCCCGGAGCAGCGGCGGACGCCTGGAAGACGTATTCATGAGTATGACAGAAGGAAGCACCGCCTCATGACGTTTTTAGCTCTTCTTACCAAAGAACTACGCCTGCGCCTGCGGCGCGAACGCACCATCTGGGTGATTATTATCTATATCCTCCTGATGGGCCTCCTGGGCTGGTTTTATATCTCCCATTTCGGAGGCTATAACGGCTACAATAACAATAATGGCTTGAGCGAAACGGGCGTAAACCTGTACTATCTGCTCTCGATGGTACAGCTTTTCCTGATTATGTACATCACCCCTGCCTTCACCGCAACCGCCGTCAATGGTGAGAAGGAGCGTCAGACCTTCGATATGCTGCTCTGTTCGCGCCTCTCCTCCTTCTCGTTGATCTCCGGCAAGCTGATTGCGGGTCTGGTGAACGCCATTCTGCTGATTGCGGCCTCCGCTCCACTGTTCAGCCTGGTCTTCTTCTTTGGGGGCATTACGCCGGCTCAGATCCTCTCAGCCCTGCTCGTCTATGTCGTTACAACCATCGTTGTTGGCACGGCCAGCCTGTTCTGCTCAACACTGCTGAGCCGCCCGGCTGTCTCCACTGCGGTCTCTTATATGGCTATCGTGCTCTGGGTCGTGCTGCCGCTGCTCATCTCGTTTATTCTCCTCGCCTCTTCCGGCTTCATCTCGGCTTTCCTACTGGCAGCTGCCGGAAGCCAACCGATGCCGACCAATAGCCAGACTTCGCTGCTTTTTGTCTGGAACCCAGTGACGGCGCTGATCAGCACCTATCCTGGCGCGGGAGGATTGGCGACCTATACGATTGGCAAGCTCAGAATCGCTCCCTGGCTGGCCTATACTGTTCTCAGCCTGCTTATGACAGGCATCCTGATCATTCTCAGTACATGGACAGTAAAACCAAATTCGATGGGCTGGCTCAAGCAGCGTACGCGCAAAGACCAGAAGCCAAAGGAGGCAACCGCCACCGCGTAACCATGCTCCGTAGTGTTCGCTGGAAAAGTAATTGTACAATAAGAAGGCATAAAGGTACTCAATAGGTAGAGTTTAGTGCGTTCACCTGGAGAGAAAGGCCGGTTTTATGGCAACACTGACGCCATCGCGCATAGCCGCATTGACGAGAGAGGCTCCCGACGCCGAACAACTTGTCGAGGCATTACATCCCTGGCGCAACAGGCTCTCGTTTCAGCAAATCTTTCGCTGGACGATCAGAGGATTGCTCACAGGCTTATTTCTGGCCTGCCTGGTTCTCATCCTGTCTCGCCTCTTTCCCTGGGCAACTGCTCTCTACTGGGCTATCGGGTGCGCCGTTGCCTGCATACTGATCGGGCTGATTGCCGCCATCTGGTCCCGTCCATCCCTCAGCAAAACAACGCGCGTGATAGATAAACGCCTCAAGCTGCATAATCGCCTGGGAACTGCCTGGGAATTGCGTGAAGAGTCCTCGGCACTGGCGAAGCTGCAACGCCGCGACGCCCTTAAGCAGCTAGAGCGACACACACCAGCCGCAGCGCTACCGCTCTGCCTTTCACGGGCAACGCTCATCACCTTCGCAGTTATCGCTGTGGCTCTGACACTACTTCTGGTCCTGCCCAATCCGATGACCGCCGTTCTGCGCCAACAGGCAGCGTTTCAAGCACAGATTGCCAAACAGGTCGCCGCGATTGAGAAAACGCGCCAGGATTTGAAGAACCAGCAAGGTCTCTCGCCAGCGCAACAGAAAGAGCTTGACAAGATCCTGCAACAGCTAGAATCAAAGCTTCAGCAGTCCCAGAATCAGACCGATGCCCAGCAGGCATTGGCCGAGGCGCAGGCGAAGCTGGATCAGTTGCGCAATCCGCAAACGGCCAATCAGGCTCAGGCCAGCGCCGCCGCCGGCTCCTCGCTGCAAAATAGCTCGAATTCGAGTGCGAGTGCTGTTGGCCGGGCGCTATCAAATGGCGATGCCAAAGCGCTTGCCGATGCGCTCAAAAATCTGGCCGACCAGATCAACAAAATGACGCCCGAACAGCGCCAGCAGCTTGCCCAACAGATCGAGGCCGCAGCAAATCAGGCGGGACAAGATCCCAATTTGAGCGCCGACCTGCACCAGTTGGCGAAATCTATCGCCGATGGCAACCAGAACGAGATCAACGACGCCATCAACTCGTTGCAGTCAACGGCATCGCAAAACGCAGCCGATCAGACGAAAGATGCCTCGATCAGCCAGACTGAGCAGAACTTGCAGCAAGCTGCCAATTCCCTCGCCTCCGCAACTGACTCAACGGCAAACAATCAGGGTCAGCAGGGACAGCAAGGCCAATCTCAACAAGGTCAGCAA
>JAICIM010000456.1 GCA_025928885.1 Ktedonobacteraceae bacterium
GGCCCCATCATCGATGATCCAGCCTCGCCAGCCCTCACCGTTCTACTCAACTTTGTCAAAGCGCAGGCCCGTAAATATCACGCCTTTATGCTCAAGATCGAGCCGAGCGTGGAGGATGGCAACGAGGCATGGTTGACCGAGCTGAAACGGCATGGTTTCCGGTCTAATCCGTATTTCAGTCATATTCGCCACGAGTGGGTACTGAATATTCGCCCGGACGAGAAGCCGTTGCTGAGCGGCATGAAGGAGAAGTGGCGCTACAATATTCGTCTGGCGGGACGCAAGGGCATTACGATCAGGCGCGGTGAGAGCGATGCCGATTTCGACGAGTTTTATCGTATTTACGAGACCACAAGCGAGCGCGATAGCTTCGGCATCCATTCCAAAGCGTTTTATCGCCAGGTCTTGCGCAGCTATAGCAAGGACGATCATGCCGCGCTCTTCCTGGCCGAGTACGAGGGAAAGGTGATTGCCGGAACGATTGTGCTGTGGCTGGGCCGCTGGAGCTGGTATATGTATGGTGCCTCCTCCAATGAGCATCGCGAACGCATGCCCAATCACCTCTTGCAGTGGACCGGGATGCAATGGGCGAAAGCGCAGGGCTGCTGGTACTATAATTTCCGAGGCATTCCTGATATTCTGGAAGAGGGCCAGGAGTTGTGGGGCGTCTACCTGTTCAAGCGTGGCTTCGGCGGCTATCCCCTGCGCTCCCTTGAGACGCACGATCTCGTCTATCAACCCCTGATCTACGGAGCATACCGCCGTCTGCTGGATGTGAAACGCTGGCGCGACGAACGGCAGCAGCAGAAGCTCAGGGCATCAGCTCAAGTTGTGGGGGAGAAAGCACGCTAGAGACGAGGAGAGAGCAGGGATGAAGACAATCCTCACGAAACTCACCGAACGGATCAATAATCCGGCGCGTGGCTTCAGCGCTGCCTCCGAGCAGGATCGTTTCGTGTTCGGAGCGCGTCGTCCCGGCTATCCCTTCCCACACGTCTCATCTGCGTTGCTCCGGCGCTGGATCGTCTTTATGCAGGAGCAAGATATCAAACGGGTGGTGTGTTTATTACCGCCCCGCCAACTGGCTTGCTACGATGATCTGCTCGAAATCTACTATCAAGCCTTCGGGAAGGATAACATCCTCTGGGTGCCGATCGGAGATTTTCATCTTGCCGCAGAGACCCAGCTCATCGAGCAGATCATCCCATTTCTGGCTCAAGCGGAACAACAACAGGCGAAAACCGTTGTTCACTGCTCAGGCGGAGTCGGGCGAACGGGCCATGTGCTTGCCGCCTGGCTCGTGAGCTATCGCTGCATGTCGAACGAGGAAGCGCTAGCCGCTGTCAAGCGCCAGGGCCGCAATGCCCGCGAATCGAGAGACAAGCGGCTCGATGAGTTGCTTGATCGCTGTAGGGCAGCGTTTGCTTCTTTATGAACCCCTCTATTTCTCCTCAACGGGTGGGGGCAGCTCGAAGGCTGGCGGTGTGTGGCCGCGCCGCTTTGCTGCTTCGGCTTTGAGCCGCTCGACCGCTGCATATGGTACGTAGCGACCTCCCAGCGGCGTTGGATGGATGCCAGGGCCGTGAAAATCGGTGCCGCCAGTTGGGATGAGGCTGTATTCTTCGGCAAGGGCGCGTAGTTGTTGCTCTTGCTGTTCGGTATAGGGGCCGTAGTAGGTTTCCAGGCCCACGAGACCCGCTTTGACCAGGCCGGGGAGCCAGTTGCGCAGTTCTTCCAGGCCTGGCAGCTCGACGGGATGAGCAATGACGGGTAGGCCGTTGGCGCTGACAATCAGGCGAACGGCATCTTCCGGGCTGAGCTTGTAGCGCGGCACATAGGCTGGACAGCCCTTACCGATATACTTATCGAACGCCTCTGGAATGCTTTTCACATAGCCTGCCTCAAGTAGCGCTTTGGCCACGTGTGGGCGTCCCACCGCTCCCTGTGCGATCTCACGTACACGCTCCCACGAGATATTTACCCCCTCTTCGTTCAGCAGCTCGACCATGCGCTGTCCACGTCGCACGCGAGCGTCGCGCAACACTTGCAAGATCGCCTGGAACTCGGGGCGCATATATTCAAGAAAATAGCCCAGCACGTGGACCTCGCCGCCGCCTACATCGGTGTTGAGTTCGATGCCAGGGATAAAGTCGATATCTAATGAGTGAGCTGCTGCGGCGGCCTCTTCCAGACCATTGGTGCTATCGTGATCGGTCAGGGCCAGCACGTGCAGTCCAACTCCCTTTGCTTTCTGAAGCAGATCCGTTGGCGCATAGAGGCCATCGGATGCGGTGGAATGTGTATGCAAGTCAACTTGATTTGACATAGTTTTACGTTCCTTCAATACAGGTTGTAGTGCAATTTCGTTTGTACCATTACACATAATAACACGCAAAGGGGAGGGCCGTTGTGTGTTGCGGCTCTCCCCTTTGCGTGTCTGGGTTGCTATTAGCGGGCATAGTCAACTGAACGCGTCTCACGAACGACACAGACCTTGATCTGGCCGGGATAATCGAGACTCTCCTCAATTTTATGGGCGATATCGCTTGCCAGGCGCACGGCGGTATACTCGTCAACCTCTTCGGGTCTGACGATGATACGCACCTCGCGGCCAGCCTGGATGGCGAACGATTTCTCGACGCCGGTAAACGAATTGGCGATCTGTTCCAGCGCCTCCAGACGTTTGATGTACAGATCGATGGTTTCGCGTCGTGCGCCTGGACGGGCGGCGGAGATGGCGTCTGCCGCCTGCACAATCGCGGCCTCTAATGTCTGAGGCTCAGTATCGCTGGCGTGGTGAGCCACCATCGCATGGATGATGCGCGGTGATCTGCCGAAGCGTCTGGCGATTTCGCCGCCGATAATGGCGTGTGGCCCTTCGACCTCCTGATCGATGGCCTTGCCCATATCGTGCAGCAGCGCCGCCGTTTTACAGATATTGACATCGGCCCCCAACTCGTGGGCCATTGTTGCAGCCAGAATAGATACTTCGACCGAATGGGCCAGCACGTTCTGTCCGTAGCTGGTACGGAAGTGCAGGCGACCAAGAATTCTGAGCAGTTCTGGGGGCAGGCCGTGAACATTGGCCTCCAGAGCCGCGTTCTCGCCAGCCTCGCGGATGACGGCATCGACCTCTTGTCGCGCTTTGGCAACGACATCTTCGATGCGAGCCGGGTGAATACGGCCATCCAGGATTAACTTTGTCAATGCAATTCGTGCAACTTCGCGCCGTACCGGGTCAAAGCCTGAAAGGATGACGGCTTCCGGGGTATCATCGATGATGAGATCAATCCCCGTTGCGGCCTCCAGCGCACGTATATTGCGGCCCTCGCGCCCGATGATGCGACCCTTCATCTCATCGTTGGGCAGAGGCACGACCGAGACCACCGCCTCGGCAACCTGGTCTGATGCACAGCGTTGAATCGCCAGCGTGATGATCTCGCGGGCGCGTGTATCGGCTTCTTCACGTGCCTGCTCTTCGATGCGGCGAATGCGCTGTGCTGCTTCGGCGCGTACAAAGCTTTCGATGCGTGCGAGGAGCAGTTCCTGTGCCTGTTCCTCGGTCATCTGAGCGATACGTTCCATTTCTGCGAGTTGAGAACGCTTGACCTCCTCTGTCTCCTCGCGCAACTGGTCAATGGTACGCTCTTTCGTATTCAGCTTGCGTTCGCGCTGTTCCAGAGCATCCATTTTACGTTCAAGTGTTTCTTCTTTTTGTTGAATACGGCGCTCCTGGCGCTGCAGCTCCACACGGCGTTCCGCATTCTCTTTCTCGATGGCCGAGCGGATACTTGCGGTCTCTTCGCGTGCTTCGCGCAAAGCTTCGCGCTGCTCATCCTGGACAGCAAGCAGCCGCTGCTCACTTACCTCTTTGAGCTGCCGTAAGCTGGTCTCGAAGCGTTCTTTATTTCTGGCCCTTCCGATAAAGTATCCGGCAACAAGGGCGACGATTGCCCCTGGTATGAGAAGGAGAAGGGCAAAAATTAGCAGGACGGATGACGACACGTTGGCCTACCTCCCAGTAATAAAGGTGAACAGGCCCATAAAGGCTTAAAAATTTCTTCGGGTTCTTGTGTATTGTTATCTTATGCAAAGATGTACTCAAGGGTATATTATACGCCAAGCATACTATATAAGAGTGTGAACAATACGTCAAGAACGAAACCGGGATACGTTTCTCCTATGTCTGCTGGCGAGAGAGGAGTTACCGGTCTATTCCAAAGCTCGACAAAAAAGTGGTATACGGCAGGCGAGGTTTACACCCGTTACAGTATATCGCTCTACGTCAGTTAGTTATATTATATGCAAAGACACTGCATGTTGTCAGTGTTGACAAATGGTAATAGCTGAGGAAAGCTACGCGAGCCTGGGAAAATCTGAGCAAACCAGGCTCGCGTGCTAGCTATCGATTAGATTGTCCAGTGGCCGGTGAGGAATTGCAACGTGAAGAAGGCAAGCAGTGGTAGCGAGAGCAGCAGGTAGCTCTGATGGAACCAGTTGTTGCGGCCCAGGCGTGCCAGCACGATAAAGCCGGCGAAGATCTCCAACACGAAGCGCTGCATTGAAGGGAGCGGATCATAGGGCAGAGCTGGATTGGAGCCGGGAATGCCCGGAAAGATGACCGCGAAGAGTAGCGCCATCAGGCCAAACAGCACGAAGCTCCATTGCTGGCTGGAGAAGCGCACAGGCCCGAACAGCGCCAGGAGCATCAGCACCAGGAAGAGCACGAAGGCCGTAAGGTCGATGATATTGTGGGGCGTAAAGAAGCTGAAGAGTGGCGCTTTGACGATAAATTTGAGGGCTAAAAATGGTGCTGTCCAGGGTGGCTGGATATTTTCGCGCCAGAAGACCTGGGCATGCGAGAAAGCCAGTGGATCGTTGAAGCGCTGAGCGAGTCCGTAGGCGTAAACAGCAAGACCAGCCGGGATCAGCAGACAGGCCGGGAGGCCGAGGATCTGTCCAAGTACAGGTCTTTGTTTGCGGCCCAGCCTGCCCTCTTGTACTCGGATGCGTTGATAGCGAATGTATTCAAAAAGGAAGACGACGAACAACAACAGTCCGGTCGAGCGCGTCAACGTTGCCAGCCCGCCAAAGAGTCCAGCGATCCACCAGTTGCCACGACGCAGAGCGTAAAAAGTGAGTAGCATAAAGAGCAGAAACAGCGATTCATTATAGGCGGCAAAGAAGAAGAGGGCTGTTGGAAAGATCGCAAGGTAGAGCGTGGTACGGTTGGCGGTGTCGCGATCAAATTCGGTTTCGGTGAGGCGGTAGAGGACGACCAGAGCGCCAAAGAAGGCAAGGTTGGAGATGAACAGGCCGCAGAGCATAGGATCGCGATGGGTGAGATCGCTCAGCAGGCGCTCTAGCGCTGGAAAGAGGGGGAAGAAGGCGGCGTAATCGAGCCGAATATATCCTTGAGAGGCGATGGTGGCGAAGCGGATGGCGTCCCAGCGGTTCCAGTTGAAGATAATATCGTGCGCTGCGAGCGCATTAGGGGAATAGTTGGGCAGGAAGAAGAGAATGCCACCGAAATAGGTGAGCAGCAGGAAAATAAAGCGCGTCAGCAGAAAGACGGGGAGAACGGCCAATGCCGCCTTCCACCATGCCGCAAGCAATTCGCGCCAGGAATGCTCGCCAGTGGCGGAATGCAGCCTCACGCCGCCCGGTGTTGTGATGGTTCTCTCTATAGCCGGTTCTGGCGGTGTCCACATAACGGTTACTCCTGAGTGTATTTTGTTGTCTTGCATCTATCTTATTATAGACGGTCGGGATTATCTATTTTAACTTCGTCGTTTCGGGACACAGAAGATCCCCCGCAAACACACCACCGGGCGGACACCAGCCGCCAAAAAGAGCACC
>JAICIM010000472.1 GCA_025928885.1 Ktedonobacteraceae bacterium
GGAAAAAGCTGCAAAGAGGCGACCTGTACATGGAGTAGCTGAGAGCATCTGATCCCTCTAAAACTCTTATCTGGGCCGAACCGTTGTAAAAGAGACGGGATTGAGCAGCAGAAATGAACTGGCAGCCAGAACGATACCGGGTGGAGGTTATTTGGTCTGGAAACTGCCGCAAGGAGGGATAGGTACTATGGAACTGCATGTCACGGGCAACGTCCTCTATATGAGCGTCGAATTGCCCTATCTGATCATTTTTATTGTGATCCTGGTTGTTATCACCCTACTGAAAAGGCGATAACAACCGGTGAAGGGTCAGGCGTTGGGGCTGTCTATTTCCTGAGCGGTTTGAATGCGTTCATGAATGTAGGGAAGCAGTTCTCCAACCAGTGTGTAGCGGTCCAGTGGCATGAGATAGACGCCCTGGATATGGGGATGAATGATATCAAAAAGTTCTTTGATGATATCCACTCCTGCCGCTGCTCCGGTTTCTCCAGCCTGGCGCAATCGTTCGCGCACGCTCTCTGGAATAACGATACCAGGTACTTCGTTATGAAATTTTTCGGCCTGCTGGTACGAGTGCAGCGGTTGCAGGCCGGCCAGCACCGGGATAGTCAACGGCCCGAAGCGCTGTTTGTAGCGCTCGAAGTAATCGAACAGGAGGGCAGGATCATACAGTGGTTGCGTCATGATAAAGTTGGCCCCCGCCTCGATTTTGCGATGCAGCCGTTCGATATCAAGATCGATATCAGGAGCGGTCGGAACGGCGGCACAGCCGATAAAGAAGCTGCTGGCGGCGGCCAACTGGCGTCCTGTTCCATCGAAGCCTTGATTGAGGTTACGAAGGATAGCGATTAAGCCGATACTATCGACATCCCAGATCCCGGTTGCGTTGGGAAAATCGCCGTGGCTGGGCGGATCGCCGGTGACGGCCAGCACGTTATGGATGCCAGAGGCGTAGGTGCCGATCAGATCGCTTTGCACGGCCATGAGGTTGCGGTCGCGGGGCGTGAAGTGGACGATGGTTTCGATCCCTGTGTGATCCTGAATCAGACGAGCGGCGGCCCCGTTATTCATGCGCACACGCGCCATCGCATTGTCGGGAATGTTGATAAAGTCCACCCCGATATCGTGCAGATACGAGGCATTTTGCAGGAAACGCGAGAACTTCACGCTGCGCGGTGGTCGCATCTCGGTGCTAACGACAAACTTGCCCTCTGCCAGCATACGGGCCAGCTTTGTGGGATGTTGCGCATTTGCGGGCTGTGAGCTGCTTTCACTCTGAGATGGCGTGCGTTCGCGCACGGACTCGACGCGCGATAGTTGGATAGATGGGGCGCTACTTGCCAGATTGGGCGCGAACTCGACCAGGACTTTATGCATCGCTGCGATATGCTGTGGCGTTGTGCCGCAACAGCCGCCAATGATGCGTACACCGGCATCGAGAAAGCGCCGGGCATAATCGGCGAAGTAATCGGGGGTGGAGACATAGATAAAGCGATTGCCAACGCGCCTGGGTAGGCCCGCGTTGGGTTGTGCCGCAACGATCAGGGGAGTATTGGGATCGCTCAGCATGCCAGCGATAACGTCATACGTGCTGGAAGGGCCGAGCGCACAGTTGACCCCGACCACGTTGGCTCCCAGTTTATGGAGTGTGTGGGCGACGGTCAGGGCATCTTCACCGCTGGCGATGGCGCTATCCTCGTCAAAGGTCATCAGGGCCACCACCGGTAACTCGGTCAGGCTACGAACCGCTAAAAGTGCTTCGCGCATTTCATCGAGATCAGAGATGGTTTCGAGGATGAACAGATCGACACCCGCCTGTAAAAGCGCTTCGGTCTGTTCGCCAAAGGCGGCGCGTGCATCTTCCGGTTGAATCGTGCCGAGCGGTGCCAGCGGGCTGCCCAGCGGACCGATATTCCCGGCAATGAAGATCTGGGCATCGCTCATTTCGCGCACATCGCGGGCGATTCTGGCCCCGGCGCGATTGATCTTCTGCACCTGAGTTTCCAGACCATGTTCGGCGAGGCGATAGCGATTGGCCCCAAAGGTATTGGTCTCAATAATTTCGGCCCCGGCGGCGACGTAATCGAGGTGAATCGCTTTAATCAGTTCCGGTTCGGTGAGGTTCAGTTGCTCAAAGCAGCGTTCGTATGAGATGCCGCGTGCGTAAAGCTGCGTTCCCATCCCTCCATCACACAGAATCGGCCCCCGTGCGAGCCTCTCTAAAAAAGGGCTGTTTGTTTGCATTAGCTGGTGTGATCCTTTTTTCTTCTCTGTAGTTTGCGGCAATTATGAGCATACCTGTTTCTATAACCCCTCACGAAACAAATATGTCCGGGCTGCGTCTAATCTGCCCTGTATTATAACTCAAGTGCAGCGAGGAAGACAGTACAATCAACATCGCCTGAATAGTATGTGGTGTAGATTGACCATGTGAGAGCTATCAATTACAATAGAATAGTCCTATGATGAGCGAAGAAGGAACTGGATGTTCCTGACAAATTTGTAAGGAGGACAGATGAAAATCACGAAAGCAGTACTACCGGTTGCGGGCCTGGGAACGCGGGTGTTGCCTGCCAGTAAGGTAGTGCCAAAGGAGCTGTTACCCCTCGTTGACAAACCAACGTTGCAATATATTGTTGAAGAGGCCGTTGCCGCAGGTATTGATGAGATTATTTTTGTGACCAGCGCCAGCAAGCGCAGCATTGAAGATCACTTTGATGTCTTCAAAGAGCTGGAACAAACGCTGGAACGCAAGGGGAAGCGTAAAGAGCTGGAAGAGTTGAAGCGCATCCGCACAATGGCGACCTATGCAGCTGTGCGCCAGCCCGAAGCGCTCGGCCTGGGCCATGCCGTCCTCTGTGCAAAGAAGCTGGTGGGCGATGAGCCATTTGTCGTCATGCTCGGCGATGATCTGGTCGATCCCGCGACCCCCTGCCTGCCGCGCATGATGGAGATTCATCAGCAGTATGGCGGCTCCGTGCTGTCGCTGTTCAGCGTGCCAGAGCATGAGATTTCCCGCTTTGGCATTGTGCAGATTGAAGAGACCGAGCCAGGCTCCACGACGGTTAAAGTGAACCATATGGTTGAGAAGCCAGCGGTTGAGGAGGCTCCCTCGAATCTGGCCGTGGCTGGACGCTACATTCTGACGCCCGACATCTTCGCGATTTTGGAGCGCACTCGGCCCGGAGCAGGCGGCGAGATTCAGCTTACCGATGCTATCGAGGTTCAGGCACAGGAGGGACGCTGCTATGGCCTGAAGTTTGGCGGCTTTGGCGGTATCCGCTACGACACAGGCACGCCGCTTGGTCTGCTCACAACCTCTATCGCCTACGCGCTTAAACGTCCCGATATCGCTCCCGCCCTGCGCGAATACATGCAGGAGGCTTTGGCCGAGGGGTAGATCTTTTGCGGTTGTCGCGACGAATGCGTGATATACGTGTGCTACTCGCGACAACCGCAAGGGGTTGTTGCGACGGAAAGGTGAGCGATAACATGACACAGCAGAAGATCCAATTCGGTGCAAGCGATATTTCCTATGATAGGCTCACCGCTCCGCTGCTCTATCTTTCCAGCGAGGAGGCTGGCTGGGAAGGATTGATCGCGCATGCCTTTCATGAGCCGATGGAGATGGAAACGTTGCTCTCGCCTCCGCCATCACGTGATATTTCTCTCGTTCTATTTCAGGGGGGAGCGATGCATATGGAGCGACGACCGATTAATGGTTCGTGGCAGGCGCTCTCTGTGCATCAGGGGGATTTGATGTTGCAGGTCGAGGCAGGTCCAGCCAGTGAAGTGCGCTGGTGGAATCTGACAAACGCACCAACACAGACGTTTCACCTGAGCTTGAGCAGAGAACTATTTGCTCGTACTGCTGAAGAGATGGTAGACCGCGATCCTGAGCGCCTGTCACTGATGGGACGTGCAGGCTTTCAAGATCCACTCCTGATGCAGATTGGCTTTACGTTGTGGCGAGAACTGGAAGAGCATGCTCCCACCGGAAAGCTCTATGCCCAGACAGCCGCTCAGATGCTTGCTGTTCATCTTCTACGCCATTATACTTCTGTGGGAGAGCGCATCAAGGGACCTGCGCAGGGCTTGACACAACAACAGATGCGCCGCCTGACAGACTTTGTGCAGGCGCATCTCAGCCAGGATCTCTCCCTTGAGGCGTTGGCTCAGCAGACCGGTTTCAGTCCCTATTACTTTGCTCGCCTGTTCCGTCAGACAACGGGAGCAAGCCCTCATCAATTTGTGATGCAGCTGCGCATCGAGCGTGCGCAACAGTTGCTCAAAAAGACGGATACCCCGCTGGCTCAGATCGCGCTAGAGAGCGGCTTCGCCAATCAGAGCCACCTGACCCACGCCTTCAAACGCTATCTCGGCCTCACTCCACGCGCCTATCGACAGAATAACTCATTTTAATTGACCCTCCATTTCGTAGTTGCGCGGGGGCCACGTGCGTGGAGGGTGAACCAGGCGCGATACAGTCGCGCAACTACGAAATGGGGGATTACATTGGGCAGATTTTTGACAAAATCGCAGGGATAGGCAAGATTGGTGGATACCTTTCACCGTATTATTGAAGTACGACGTTGCAATAAAGATGCAGCGCATATGTATTCATGAGCGGTGAAAGGAAAAGAAAGATGGGAATTGAGCTATACATGCTTGGTTTAATCCCGCAGAATATCAACGCGTCATTGGAGTTTTATCAGCGACTCGGTGTTGGTTTTCCAGAACGCATCGAAGGGGGGCCACATATCGAGGCGAAGATGGAGAGTGGGCTAACCTTTTTCCTGAATAACGCTGTTGAATTGGTGCCGGAGGCGGATCGGCCCCGCGTTATGCTGGAGTTCTACTTAAAAGAGCGGTCTGCAGTAGACGCGAAGTATGCCGAACTCGTCGGTTACGGTTATCAGAGCTATCGCGCCCCGTTTGACGTTCCCCCTATCAAGATGTATTTTGCCATGATTAACGATCCCGATGGCAATATCGTCTTGCTCTCTGCCGATCAAGCATCCTGAAACGGGATGTAAACGACGCAGAAGAGGGCAGGTAAGCATACAGGTTATGCTGGCCTGCCCTCTTTTATCTCAATCTACGTTATTGCACGATAACGGTGAGGTTCATGCCAGAATGGATGGTGCAATATAGCTTAAATGTGCCAGCAGTTGTGAAGGGGCCAACGTTGCTGGAACTGTTGCCATTGATCTGCAAACCTTGCACCTCCGGTGCGCCAGGCTCTTTGGCCGCCTTCGCCTGCCCATTGTCCCATGTGCCGTTGGCGATGATGTGCGGCGTAAATGTGGTGGCAACCAGCGCGATGCTCTCCCCTTTATGAATGATGATCGACGGCTGTACGAACTGTGTGTCGTTCATCTGTACCTGTTTGCCAGAAGCCGCTGCATTAGATGTTGCATCCCCTGATCTATCGGCCCCGCAAGCTGCCAGAAGCAGCGTGAAAAGACTGCATATGGCAATGATAAGCATCAATTTTTTCACAGTTATCTCCCTTCCTGTCGTAGTTGGACGACATTATAGGGCGCGTGAACACCACAGCAAACCGACCCCCGCGCGCTACACACGGGCAACAAAGACAACACACAA
>JAICIM010000162.1 GCA_025928885.1 Ktedonobacteraceae bacterium
CAGCTCTCAGTAAGAGATCTGGTCCTTTAAAGGGATCAAGCCTGCCCGCAAAGAGGAGGACTGGCAGATCTGGATCGAGATGCAACCGCTCACGAGCCTGTTGCCGATCGTGCGATACAAACAAGTCAAGATCAACGCCACAGGGGATTATATCAACCTGGCAAGCTGTTGCGCCACAGTAACGGATCAACTCGGTACGCTCATCGGCGGTTGGAGCAATAATGCGATCTACCTGTTGGATCAAGCGTTGCTCCATTTCGAGGCGCAGTGGCGGCTCTGGCTCATTGGGGTGTGCCAGTTGTTTGAGACGGGCCAGCGTATGAAACGTGGTGATGTGAGAGACATCCCAGAGACGGGCGAGACGCATCCCGGCCACGCCAGAAAGCCAGTAATGGCTATGAATGAGATCATACCGACCGGCATCTCTACAGCGAAATTCCTCGATATTGCGTGTAAAAGCGGGAAGGTATTGGTAGAGATCGTTTTTATGAATCGGGGCAACTGGTCCGGCTTTGATGTGGATCACGCGAACCTGTGGATTGAGTTGTACGACCTGTGAAGAAGTTTCGTTGGTCCAACGGGTAAAGATATCAACCTTGACATTATACTTAGCCAGCGCACACGCTAACTCGCGCATATAGACATTCATGCCGCCCGCATCTTTCGTACGCCCCGGACTATCCAGAGGCGACGTGTGGACGCTGAGCATGGCAATAGAACAAGACATAACAGATATGCTCCTCTAGCACTTCACTCTTTATTTGTTATCGACACACGTTGCAAATGCGGGGCCAGCGGCCTTCGCCGACGTATAACTTTTCATGTTTCGGCATTGAAGCACCTCCTTCCTTATCTACTACTCATGACAACAATTAGATGGAGACATCTATTTCACGGTCGAGATTGCTGTTCGCGTTCGCGCAGATCAGCAATCGCTTCGTACATCTCTTCAGCTCCAGCTCCGGTTCCCTGCGACAATTCTTTCAAACAATCGATACGTCGTTTAAGGGCTAGCGGAAACTCCTGGCAAGGGATCTGTAGCCAGTTCGCCAGATCATCGAGGATGGCCTGATCCGCCAGTTCAAACGTGTCATCGGCGTTATTCCAGAGAGAGAGAGGCACGGGTACAATTGCATTCGGGCGCTTAGGATCGGGGTCGGGCTGAAAAAAATGCGTTGTGAACCAGCGGCGGCGCGGCGGATAGGCCCGTCCCACCAGCCCGATATTGATCACCAGTCCCAGGCGGCGTACATCATCCACACCCAGGCGTAGATCGCGATGATACATTGAAACAACTTCATCAATTGTATCGGCGTGGACGCTGGTTGCAACATGGTAGCCCTGAACCGGGAGAGAGAGGTAACGACGAGCAACGCGCCCCCACATATAGATGGGCAAATGATCGCTCACCTCATTACAGAGCGCATAGGTCGTCGCAGGATCAATATCAGGGGAACGCGTAAAGGCAAAATTTTCGTACATGCCAGACATATAAGCCAGAGCAGTATTTTCTGGCAAAAACTGAAGGAGAGCATTTAAAGTGGTCGTTTTCCCTACACCCGGCGTAGGATCGGTTGGGCCTGCCACCGTCAAGGAGGCTCCATGTTCCAGCAAGAGCCATACCAGGGCTGCGGTCTCAACATCTACGCTGCGCAGGGCAATAATTTGCGCAACGGTCAGAGGGCGGCGGGATTCATAGTGCCAGTAATAGCGTTCATAGGGATCACGCGGATCAAACATGCTCTTTCCCCTTCTCGGTGCAAACGAGTACAATATGAGAACTAGCGCTTTTTATGTCTTTTGTTCTCCTGCTTCCTGCTCCTGCGTTTCCGCTTCAGACGGTTGAGCTTGCGCTTCAGGAAGAGGAGGCTTGAGCCAGCCGGGGCGAGGACTCCAACCGATGGCAAGCACGCGCGGACGCTGGCTATCTTCCAGTTCAATCAGGCTGACGGAGGCATTATCGATCATCAGTGTCCCGGCTTTCCCGGCCTCCAGACCTGTATAATAAGCGACCAGAAGCTTTATCACATCGGCGTGGGCAACAAAAACGGGGTAAGCTCCGATGTTATCCTGCTTCAGCCAGCGTTCGATCGCCGCGATAACACGGCGCTGAACCTGTGGGAACGTCTCAATTCCCTCTGGGGCAACGGTCGGATCTTTGACATATGCCTTCCATGCAGGATCGTTTTTCGAGAGATCATCAATCTTCTTGCCAGCCCACTCCCCCACATTCGTATCCATAAGATCTGGCTCAAATTGTATCTCTAAATTGCGCCCCTCGGCAAGATACGCAGCTGTATCGCGGGCGCGTTCTAGAGGGCTGCTAATAATGCTACTGATAGGAAGGACGGAGAGCGATTCGGCGAGCCGGGCGGCCTGTTCGCGCCCGCTCTCCGTCAATGCGACACCTGGCAATTGGCCTGGGAGCCGATGTTCAACATTCCAGGTTGTTTGCCCATGTCGAACAATGAGTAGTGTTCGTTTCATACTCCTAGTGGTGCTTTCCAAAAAATGTGCAGGTTGAAGCCATAATTGCAGACGCCAGCACGCAAAACGAACGCTCACACGGAGATAGATCCAGATCACGTGAAACAGCGTGGCCCCGATATTCATTAAGCTCCAACCTTTTGAAAAGACACGGCTTTTAACAAATCCGTGTCTTTTCAATTATCGCAACGTCGGGTTAATTGATAGTATTGTATAGCGTCGAGGCCAGCGCTGCAACCTGACAAAGTGGACAGCTTCTCGCAGCCAAGCAATCAGGCTATATATTTTCGCGTCCCCACAACTGCATACGGCATATCCAGCGCGGCCAGTGTATCACCACTTGAGCCAGAAGAGGCTTTGGGGAGTGACTGCTGAATCGTTGGAATCGCTCCTGAAGTACAGACATTGGCAGGCTGATTGTTGGTGAGCTGGCAGATCGCAGCGGTCATATCGTTCGCCGCCCCCAGCATGCCTTTCGCCACATCTGAATTGGGATCTTTCAGCTGATTGACAACATCTGTATACGAGAGGCCCGTCAACACCTGGGGCGAATAAAAGGCACCGGTCGAAGTTTGCTTGTTCCCAAAGAGCAGAAATGGAATGCTACCAGCGCTGCTCGTATAAGGGGGAGCATTATAGGTAGTGATCAGTTGGGCCTGCTCAGCCGTCGGGGTATCCAGCTTGTTGCCCTGATTATCGGTCGTCTCAAGAGCTACGAAATCAACGTACTGACTGGTATAGGTCGATTGATGGAAGGTATAGGTAATGTAGTTGCCTTCCGATGAGGTGAGCGGTTCAAGCTGGCTGAACGTGCCGAAACGACCAAGCGCGGTAATCAGAGGCCAGCGCTGAGCGGCACAATAGGGGCAATAGTCCGCACCCTCATATAACACCATCGGTTTTCCATTGGGGCCGTTGGGAACGGTGGCATTCGCCGGTAACGCGTGCAGCAAATTGCTAGCATTGCCCGTCCCCACGTTCGCGAGCAGCGTCGGATCAAGCGACGTGATTGTCTTCAACGCATTGGCCGCGCCGGTATCAGTCTGGGCAGAACCAGAATGTTGTTGGCGGTCAATGATAAAGAAGACGCCGATAATGACCGCTACCAACACCAGAATGGTGATGAGCAGAGGCCAGGGATTATTGCGGGAGGCACGCTTACGCGAACGCTTTTTATTCTTTCCCGTATCTATACGCTGCTGTCTCTCCTGCCGCATCTGCTCGCGTCGCTGAGCAGCAGAAGCCGGTTGCTTTGATTTCGCCATATATCAAACCTCAATATTTTGCTAATCCGCAATTACTTTACCGTATTTTAGCATACCATTGCTTCGCAATATATAGCAGCGCTTCTCACTCCTTGCGCCGCACTCAAGATTGTGATGGGATAGGGAGACAAAGATGAGATAAACATGGCAGCACTCTGCCACCTTGCTCGAAATTGCAGAGAACATTTGCAGGTGGCATAATGATACCAAAGCCGTTTATTTACAATTTGGAACAGAAAGATGGGAGTAATCCAATCATGCCACGACTACAACATGTCTCGACCCCAATCCCCCAGGGAAGCCAGCGGCAAGTTCGCTCGTTTTATGGCGAAGTGCTTGGCCTTGAGGAAAAAGAGGTTCCCCAGACATTGAAGCACCTCAATCTCGTCTGGTTCGCGGTGGGAGAAGGAGAACTGGAGCTGCACTTTGTGCCGAGCACAGTGCTTGTGGCAGAGGAAGATCCCCGCCATTTTTGCCTCGTTGTTGATGATCTCGATGTCTATAAGAAGCGCGTGGCCGATGCAGGCTATCCGATTAGCGAAGATCTCGCTATCCACAATCGCCCGCGCTTCTTCACCAGAGATCCACTCGGCAATCGCGTTGAGCTAACGGTCGTCCTGGGTGATTATCGCGACGGGCAATAAACAGAACTGGCTGCAATCAGAAATTGCTTAATATTAGTGCTTGACAGAACGCCAGCAATAGGGTACAATCCTTAGCGTTGACACGCGAAAGTGTTGCCCCTGCCTCGTTCGTCTAGCGGCCTAGGACATCACCCTTTCAAGGTGGAGACCACGGGTTCGAATCCCGTACGAGGTACTATTTAAAAAGGGAACCTGTTACATCTTTTTATTTGTGATGTAACAGGTTCCCTTTTTTCGTTGTGCTCTCCCCTCCAAAAGAGACTTCATTCACCGTGATGAGATACAATAATCACACAACTACCAGAGATCTATTTTTGTGGAAAGGCAGTAGAGAGCGATGATTAGCGTAGAGGAAGCCCTTACACGCATCCTTGCTGAGATACAACCGTTGAACCAAACGCAGGTGCCACTCGCAGAGGCGCTGGGACTAGTCCTGGCCGAAGATGTGATTGCCAAAGAGAACATTCCCCCCTTTGACAATTCGGCGATGGATGGCTTTGCGCTCCTTAGTAAAGATAGTCGGCCCCGCAATGGCAACCCGCCTCGCCTGCGCGTTACAGGCGGAATAGCTGCTGGCTATGTCACAGACCAGGCAGTCGAAGAGGGCTGTGCGATGCGCATTATGACCGGCGCACCTGTCCCACCAGGAGCAGATACCGTTATTCAGGTCGAATTGACGCGAAACGAGGGGCCAGAGAGCGAATGGGTCGAAATCTTACAGGAAGTTGCGCCGGGCAACAATATTCGTCCCGCAGGCGAAGATATGCACAAAGGACAGACGGCGTTACAGCGCGGCATCGAGATCGGCCCCTGGGAAATTGGTATTCTGGCAACGCTGGGTTACGCAAACGTCCTGGTCATACGCCGCCCACGAGTCGCGATTTTAAGTACTGGCGATGAGATCGTTGACGTTGGAGAACAGCTACAGCCGGGGAAAATTCGTAACAGCAACGGCTATCTGCTAGAGGCTGCGGTACGGCGAGCGGGCGCAGAAGCGCATCGGCTGGGAGTTGCCAGGGATAGCGTCGCAAGTTTGCGCGAGAAGCTCAACGAGGCCATCACCTATGATCTGGTGCTGACCTCGGGCGGTGTTTCTGTGGGTGATTTTGACTATGTGAAAGACGTGATGCAGGAACAGGGGCAGATGAACTTCTGGCGCATCAATATGCGTCCGGGCAAGCCGGTGGCCTTTGGGCGCATCGGCGCAGTTCCGCTGCTTGGCTTGCCCGGCAACCCGGTCTCCAGCGCCGTTACCTTTGAACTGTTCGGCTTGCCGCTGATACGCAAAATGCTTGGGCATCAGCGATTGGTAAAGCCACAGATCGATGTCGTGGTAGCGGAAGACATTCGCGAGCGAGCGATGCGGCGTCACTATATACGGGCAAACGTCGCGTGGCAGAATGGGCTATTTGTGGCTCACACCACAGGCAACCAGGGATCGCATATCATGACCTCGCTACTCAATGCCAACGCCCTGCTCATCGTGCCAGAGGGAGGCGTCATACTCAACGCAGGTGATACAGCGAAAGCTATGATGCTGGACTGGCCTGAAGTTGAGAGCTAAACCAGAGGAAGTTTATGACGCAGGGGGCCGCTGCACAGACGACCTCTTCCCAGGCAAACGATAGCGCAACTGGTCGCGCGAAATATGCAACAGATGGGCAGCTCGTACCTGATTGCCTTCACAGCGCTCTAATGCTTCTTGCAGAAAGGTCTGCTCGATGCGGGCAAGAAAAGCCGGTAAATCGACGCCTTCCGGGGGCAGATGCATCAACTGTTGCAACTCCTGTAAACGCTGGCTGGCACTCGTCCCAGCCAGTCGCACATGCTCCGGTAAATGCTCTGGCAAAATCTCGTCATCATCGCATAAGATGACCCCGTGTTCCACAACGTTACGCAGTTCACGCACATTGCCTGGCCAGGGATAGCGCTGCAACAAGCCCAACGCCTCCTGGCTCATCCGCAGGGGAGACTCGCGTCTGGAATTGTGGGACTGGAGAAAGTGATCGATGAGCAAGGCTATATCTTCGGGTCGCGTTCGCAGGGGAGGGAGATCGATTGTGATCACTTTCAGACGATAAAACAAATCATCACGAAAGGCTTTCCGTTTGACCTCAGCCTGAAGGTCGCTATTTGTCGCGGAGATCACACGCAAATCGACATGGATTTCCTTTGTGCCACCAACACGCCGAAAACGCCGCGTTTCCAGGAAGCGCAACAACTTGGCCTGCAAAACGAGAGGCATGGACCCGATCTCATCGAGGAAAAGAGTACCGCCATCCGCGTGCAGGAGATAACCTTCGCGCGTGCTTCTGGCATCGGTGTATGCTCCCATCTCAACGCCAAATAGTTCGCTTTCAAGCAACGTTTCTGGGATAGCAGCACAATTGAGCGCAACAAAGGGATAAGCTGAACGGCTGCTCAATTCGTGGATAGCACGCGCCACAACTTCCTTGCCTGTGCCACTCTCCCCCTGCAACATAATCGTCGTCGAGGGATAGCGGGCAATCTGTCGGACCAGCGCGGCCACTCGCTGCATTGCAGAGCTACGGCCAACGATCAGCCCGGCAAGGCTATCCCCTTCCCCCGATTCTTCAAGCTGTTCGCAATCAGGCAACACGCCACGTCCCTTCACACCTGTTCCCCTTTATTCGCACTGAGCGCCCGGTCGGCGCGGCATATAGACTAGCGCCCTCCTCCAGCCTGAGCGTAGGCACCGCGATGGGCAACTAATGAACCGCTGGAATGCAACGGCTGTAACGGCTGTGGTGTTGCGATCCAACCACGCCCCGGAACAAAGGTGGCACCATTTCCACCATTGCCCCACTGTGATTGGGTCTCAAACGGAATAGGAGGGGTATTGGGCGCAGCCATATCAGGCAGAGCCGAAGACCAGGGAGGAGTGGTCGCAGCTGCATATCCGGGAGTCATGTAGTTATTATAAACGCCAGATGTCGTCATGGGGTTGGATGCAGGAGCGACTTCTTTCATTTGAATAGGCGCGGCACCGGGCGGAATTAACTGAATCAAACCCTCGGCCAGCAACTCGCCAGCGATCTGGCAAACGAGATGAGGAAGAATGCCCAGATCCTGACAGGCAACTTTCAACGACGTGCGGCCATCAACACGCGTCAACACCCTCCATTGATCAGGTGTCAACTGTATCGCGGGATTCTGTTCGCGAAACGCTGAGAGATCGGCGGGAGCCAGCACCATATCAGGTTGCATAAAAGATGTATCAATTCTTTTTGGCGGAACGGGATTCATCACACGTTCAGGGCGAGAAAGCGAGGTACTGGACGAGCCGCTTTCATCAAACCCAAGATCGAGAAACGATGGTAGAGACCCGGTTGCAGGCAACGAGTCGGCAAGAGATTCTGTTGTTGGCGCTAGGGCAGAGGCAGGAGCCAGCGAAGGCTGAGATACCTGCGGAGCTGGTGGCGGCGTCTGAGGTGGCGCGGGCGCGGGAGACGGCGGTGATACAAAGGCATCGAGTCCTGGCAGTGAATTCATAGGTGGAGGAGTTTCCTGGAAGAACTGGGAAGCGCTCATCAATGTAGGTAGTTTCGCAATATCTGGCGGAGGAGTTGGTTCCACAGGCTTAGCTGGCGCAGCCACTTGCGGGAAAATGCCGCTATGGGCCGCAGGTGCAACCTGCGCGGGACCAGTGACAGGCATAGAAGAAAGCAGCGAGGCAACGGAAAGGGCCACGAGCAAACGATCGGCAGGAGGCGGCACTTCGTCTTCAAAGTAGATTTCGCCATCCGTCCAGGTCAGCAAGACCCGCAAGACATCCACCGCTTTCTGGCTCGCCCAGGCACGCAGAGTGCTATGTTCTACCAACCCCTGATCCATCAGAGTCAGCGCCACTCGCGTCTCGCTGGATTGGTCCGAGCCAAGCGTCAGCAATACTTGCTGTAATGCCTGAGCTGAAATCACACTATCCTGTAGCAATCTTTCCCCTAAAGTTGCGTTGGTGCGAACAGGGCCAATAAAGATCATACGTCCTTCGCGGAAATAGAATTCAACCCAATGAGCGCCCTGTTTGATGATCAACAGCCCCGTTTTGGAATGTGTCTCAACTCGCTGTAAAACACTAGACAGATTAAACTGCTCTAACGTACCTATGAGTGACACAGTAATTCACCGTCCGTCCAGAAACGGCTCCCGGCCCCGCATATTCTCTATCCCCCACAGAAGAATATACTGGCCTGAGAGTCCACTACGATAATCCTGGTATTTCTCTGCTTGTCCAGAAGTAATATTTCTTACACAGCGCCAAATCGTCAACGCCATCGTTAACCAACTGATTATAAGGGGACCTCTTTCTGCAATCTGAGAGGGAAAGAAAAGTCATACCTGAAAAAGAGAAGTCCCATTACCTGGCAACGGAAGGAGAGGGATTCGAACCCCCGGGGCTTTCACCCAACTGTTTTCAAGACAGTCGCAATAGACCACTCTGCCATCCTTCCGAGACATAGTGTACCACATCTGTTATAGATTGGGAAGGGGATAGAGGGAAATTTCAGGACCGCAGTGCTAATGTTCTTATACACCAGCGCTCCACGGGCCTAGCAGGCTATTTCACAGGGGTGCGAGGAGGTGCAAGCAGAGCAGTATTCATATATGGACGTAGTACTTTTGGGACAACGATCGAACCATCAGCCTGTTGATAGACTTCGAGAATTGCCGCCATTGTACGGCCCACCATCAATCCCGAGGCGCTGAGTGTATGCACGTACTCAGCACGAGTCGTATTGTTGGGACGAAACTTGATATGTGCGCGGCGGGCCTGAAAAGCCTCGCAATTGTTTGCAGAGGCCACCTGCACATAATAGCCAGAGCCTGGCAACCACACCTCCAGATCGATCGTCCTTGCTGCTGCAAAGGGCAGATTGCTGGCGGAGACCCCCATCACACGATAGGGCAGTTCCAATAAACGCAAGATATGCTCGGCATGAAACACCATATGCTCAAGCACCTCATTAGATTCTTCGGGAACGACCAGTTGAAATAGCTCCACCATATTAAACTGATGGAGGCTCAAGAGACCTCGTTTCTGTTGTGAGCCAGCATCGCGACGAAAGGATGTTGCCGAGGCAACATAGCGCACAGGAAGTTCCTCATGTGTTAAAATAGCATCGCCATGCAGGCTCACCAGCGGCACTTCAGCCGTTGGATTGAGAAAAATCTCATCAATTGTACAGATGTAAGCCTGATCCTCAAATCTGGGCAGTTGTCCAGCGGCAATCATCGCTGCCTGCCTGACCAGATAGGGAGGCATGATTTCAGTATAGCCATGTTCACGCGTATGAATATCGAGCATAAAAGAGATCAGAGCACGCTCCAGACGGGCGCCCATCCCCTTCAATACAACAAAACGGCTACCAGCAATCTTCGCTCCGCCCGCAACATCGATCATATCCAGGTGTTGCCCCAGCTCCCAATGGCCCTGTGGTACAAAATGGAAGGTGGTTCGCGCTCCCCAATGCCCCAGCTCCTGATCGGGAGCCTGCTCATCGCCTCCTGACACGTTCTGCTGAGGCACATTGGGCAGGGTGAGCATCAACAGTTGCAAGCGGGTATCAACATCCGAGCTTTGCAATTCAATGCGCCGAATATCCTGCCCCACGACCTTTATTTGCTGGTTCAACGCGGTACGTTGTTCGGCGGATGCTGTAGGTGCTGCCTCTTTGAGCTGTTTGAGAGACGCATACAGGCCGTCCTGGCGCGTTAACAGACCACGCCGCTGCTCAGCCAGCCGCAGTATTTCATCGATATTACGTGTATCACCACGCAGCCGCAACGCTTCACGCACTATATGAGGATTCTGACAGATAAAATCAAGGCTCAACATAACAAGCCTAGTATACATGACAATGAAAAATCGCTCAAGCCTCTATAGTTTGAATCCAGGCACAACATTTGTTTTTCTAGCCCACCTTCTGCTTAACTGAAACGGCATGCCACGAAAAATCGCTGGATTTCGCTGTTATCTCTGGCTATTATTGCACATTAAATATATCTGATATACACTATACACTGTTTGATAAGATCCTAGAGAACAGAGTAATACAGCAACCATGATTACAGTCATCAAGCAAGACCATCGTGGCAAGGAAAAAATCCGCTATGAGGGCAAGGTCATCCGGCGGACAACCGATAACATCGTGATTGAGGCATCCTGGACGCTGCCAGAAAAGGATCTGGGCTATACTCGTTTTGAACCAGGAGACCGCTTTATCGAGTATTATTCGACGCAGCGCTGGTTCAATATTTTTGATATTGCCAGCAGCGACGGGACGCGCAAGGGCTGGTACTGCAATATTGCGGAACCAGCTAACATCTATGAAGACCATATCGAGCAGATCGACCTGATCCTGGATGTGTGGGTTACGCCCCAGGGAGAGACACTCATGCTGGACGAGGACGAATTTGCAGCGGAGACCACGCTGAGCCAGGAACAGCGCACAGGGATCGAACTGGGGATGCAGGCACTGCTAGCCCTGGTGGCTGCACGCGCGGAACCTTTCACCAGTTTAACAAACACAAAGTAAATAAGTAGAGGCATTATCCCTGGGAAGGGACAACATCTATTCCCGAAAGGACATATCTTGATGGAAAATTGGGACGCCAGGCTGTTCCAGATGATGGCTCAACATCCTCCCGTTGCAAATGAAAACCAGCACACGCAAGCAACACCCCAAACACATCTAGATTCCTCTTTGAGCCAGCATATCCTGGAGCTTGAGTCTCAGCGAGAACTTCGTCGTCAGGCCAACAAGATCGTACAGTATTATCATAGTACTACCGTCACGACCAGCGAACTCCGCCAGCACCTTCAAGCGTGCATGGCTGCGTTTGGCAGCCGCTTCTCTCTGCATCTGGCACGTTCTTTACAAGAACCACGCAACAACCAGGCGGACCGACAGGCCATCGTCTGCCTTCTGACGTTGCTCAACGACAAAGCAACGCTTCCTCTCCTTCAGCAGATAGCAAGGCAACAACGCTTCACCCGCACAATTCGCCTCTCAGCGTCCCTGGCGCTGGCGGGCATGGGCGCAACGCTGCCATCAGAAGATGCTGTCTAGATCCCTTGCACAGCGGGAGGTCTCTGATGTATGCTTTAGTTGAAAACATGCGTTGAAGGCGCACAAAGAGGGAGAAAAGGAACATTGGCAATCAGAGTAGATATTCCGCAAAG
>JAICIM010000244.1 GCA_025928885.1 Ktedonobacteraceae bacterium
CTGCGCCTCTCAACATAAGAAGCCGCAGGTACTACAAATAGGGGATACGCATTAAGATTTATTTGTATTGTACCCCATAGGCATTGGTGAGAGCGTACACGCATACATTTCCAAAGAGGTTCGTAGTTGCGCGACTTTATCGGGCCAGTTACACCATCCTCAAAGGGCCACGAGCGAGATAAAGTCGCGCGGCTACGATTGGCTTATTAGCGTTGAATAGTATGCCCTGCCCCTGAGAGCACGTTGAGGGCATCTTGCAGATGCTCTTCTTTAATCAGGATATAGTCGGTGCTATAGGTGGCGATGCCCAGAATGCTGATATTGGCCTCGGCCAATGGAACGGCGAGCGAGGCGTGAATACCTGCCAGCGAAAAATCAAACTCGCCGATCACCTTTAAACAATGCCATCCACGCTCCGCTTTCGCCTCTGGCGGCACATTTTCCTGGGGACAGACAACGGATAGCTCCTGGTCAGTGTGCGTCAACGAGACGAAATCTCCCACCAGCGCCCAACTTGGAATGTATTTATCGGGATGCAGTTTACAGACCGCGTACAACTGAGGTAGGAGGGTTAGCGTTAAATTCGGCATGGATTTGCATTGCTCCTTATATAGTAAAATAGCGATATTACAAGCTAATCTTTTGAATAGTATCGGAAGAATCTGTTGCTGTTGTTGATGGCGGTAGCCGGTAGACAAAACCAGAGCCACCCAGGAACAGACCGCCATCGACGTTGACACAGAGATCATCGGTATAGGTCCAGGGCGCATACACCTTTTTGGGCGAGCAGTTTTGCATTGTATTGATTGGCGTATGGCCGTGTACCAGCCGCTTCCCGCCAAATTGTTTCAGGTATTGTTCCGCAAACTCCAGGCCGTAGATGCTGCTCAGGAAGACGCCGCGCCGGGCGAAGTCTTCGAGCAACTCTTCCCAGGCCAGAGCATCGCTGTGGCGCAGCAGATCGCGCACATTGGCGTTGACCTCCTCGACCGTCTTGCCATATTTCAAGTAGAGGGGAGCATCGGCGTGCAGCAGCAGCGCATCCTCAACCAGTGCCATCGCTGGCAACTGAGCCATCCATTCGAGATGGCGCGGTGTGAGGCTGGCGATATCCTTGTGATTGCCGCCGTTTTGCTTCCAGCGCGTAATAAAATTGCTGCCAAGTCCGGTCGAGCGCCTGCCAAAGCGGTATGCGGCCAGCAGCAGCATTTCGTGGTTGCCCAGGAGTGAGGAGACGTTGCCGCCAACGAGCGCCGCCTCCTGTTGTAAGCGCATCACCAGATTCATCACGGCGACGCCATCTGGTCCGCGATCGACAAAATCGCCCATAAACCACAACGTCGTCTGTCCAGCACACCAGACATGAGACGCATCGATCAGGTGAGCGTCCTGAAGGAGTTTGATCAGCTTCTGTAACTGACCGTGAATATCACCTATGACATAGACGCGTTGAGCTGGTTGCATGTTCCCACCTTCCATCTAAACAGATATAAAAGCACAAAATGCAGAAAGCATTAAAAGCATACTCTGCCAGTGTAGAGAGATGAGCGCCTGATATACCCTGTACAGAAAATCCTGGCGGCTTAATGGGCCGCGTTGTGAAGAAATTGTACAAGGAAGCCAAAGGCGATGATCGCCAGACAGATGGCGATGATGATCAGCGTTGCCGTAATCACCATGCGCCCGGAGCGATTCATCGTTGGAGTTTCTGGCGTATACGGAACAGGCTCGACCTTCTCCAGATTGCAGAGATCATGTAAAAGATCCTGCATGCTCTGATAGCGTTTATGTGGGTCACGGCGGATGGCCTTCATCACCACAGTTGCCAGCTCTGGTGAGAGGCGCGGATTGAAGTCGAGGATGGAAGGTGGATCTTGCGAGACGTGTTGATTCATGACCGCAAAAATATTCTCCCCATCGAAAGGCGTTTTGCCACACAGCATCTCATACAGGATGATGCCCACTGCATAGATGTCGGAACTGGCTGTTCCCCGTTCGCCTTTCAGTTGTTCGGGGGACATATAGTCCGGTGTGCCAACGGTACTCGATAGACCGCGCCAGGTGACGCGCCGTGCGCCTTCCAGCAGAGCGATCCCGAAATCGATGATCTTGATCGAACCATCCTCTTGCAGCATGATATTTTCTGGCTTGATGTCCCGATGGAAGACACCATGCTCATGGCAATACTTCAATGTATCGGCAAGCTGGGTGGTGATGCGAATGGCCTCGGCAACCGGCAGGGGATCAGGGGCATGGTCTTCAATGATCGCCCGGAGCGTGCGACCTTTGATATACTCCATGACCAGATATTCCTGCGAACGTTTTTCATCCATATTGAGCAGATGTTGCACATGTGGATGCTTGACGCGCGTACCGATCTCGGCCTCGCGCCGGTAACGTTCAAAGACGGCCACATCACCGATTAGATCATCGTTGGGAAATTTTAAGACCACTTCTTGCTGGTTCAACATATCGCGGGCAAGGTAGACACGGTTCATGCCACCATGCCCAAGCATGCGGACGATCTCATAATGGTCGATCTGCGCACCTGGTGCATATGTTGCGGTCATAGACTCTGGGGCCTTTCCTATAGTAGACAACAGGGTCTCGTGCCTCCAGTATAGCATACGAGAGGTGGTGTCACCAGAGACGAAATCGACATTTATTGAGAGTGCGTGTGTGATCGAGTGGCAGAAGCAGTTCCCCGGCGTCCTGTTGTCGGGAAACTGCCTGCTGGCACGATCAGATGAGTGGGATTAATTGCCTCCGACTGCACTGATCGCTCCACCATCCTCTGCACTACTCAGCTTCTCCTCTTTATGTTCCGGGCCATACAGGATCGGAATTCCTGTGGTGAGCTTGCGGATATAGAGATAGCCGAAGCCGATCACTAACCACGCCAGCGAGAAAACTCCCGCAATAACGGTGTTTGTTTGTGATGCACCTCCTGATGTGATGGCATAGTACAGAACGCCGACGAGCATAAGTATGTTGAGCGCCGCCCCCAGTATGGGTGCAACAACGGTATTGAAAATGCTGCGGCCAGCGATGCCTGCGAAGGCGACGACGCAGATGATACAGGTCATGCCGTAAAGTAGAAATGTGCCAATGTTGGAGATCAAGGTGACCTGCGTCAACTTATTGACATCCAGCACTCCATATGAGCCGACGATGGCAGAGATGACCGTCAGGACGATAACACCGACGTGGGGTGTGCGGAAGCGGCCATGCAGGAAGCCGAAGATGACCGGCAGTTCGGTATCTTTGCCCATTGCGTAGGTCACGCGCACCCCTGTGTTCAAACAGGAAAGGGAGGTTCCAACCAGCGCGATCACCACGCTTGCTGCCAGGATCATGGCATAGGCCAGACCGTTGCCGCCTAGCAGCGCGTTGCCCAGGGTTTGTGCGATATCACCAATAGGTGCGCCCGAAGCGTTGGCCGCCGCGAAGCCGGTGCCTGCGGCGTTTTTATAGGAGTCGTTGATGACAAAGTTTGCCGCGAAGTATTCGATAAAGTAGAAGATGACGGCCTGAATAACCAGTGAGAGCAGCACACCGCGTGGGATATCGCGACCGGGATTTTTTGCTTCTGCTGCCAGCGCGGTTGCCGACTCAAAACCGACCACCAGCAGGATCGCGATGGTGGACTGGAAGATGAGTCCGCCGAGATCGTGGGGCATGATGACGCTCAGGGCGCTGGGATGCAGGTAATGAATGCCAGGATGGGTCGCGCGATACACAATTGCCAGGATCGAGAAACTGACAAGCGCGAGGATCTGAATAACGTTGATGATGATGTTGGCGATGGTCGCGCCGCTCACGCCGATATAGGCAATTGCGCCAACGATGCAGGCGAACACAATACAGACCAGCACCTCCTGCCAGGGTGCGCCAAAGCTGGGAGCAAAGGTCTGAATGATGTAGGTGATCACCAGCCCCATAAAGGCAACCATCACGCCTGGATAGATCCAATAATAGAGATGGGAGGCCCAGCCAACGAGAAATTTGCTCAGCCGCGCATACTTAAAGTGCTTGTGTTCCTCTTTGTGCAAAACCGCCGCTTCAGCAAAAAAGTACGAGCTGCCCGCACCCGCTTCGGGGTAGCGTTTGGCGAGAGAGGCATAGGCAATAGCGGTGAGCATGGCTATTGCTGTTGCCAGGAAGACCGAGAACCACATGTTGGGTGCTGATCCTGGTACGGCCTGAAGCTGGTAGGTGGTCCAGAGGAAAGCGCCGGGGGCGATCAGCGCCATTGCGTTAATAGTGACTCCAGTAAGACCGAGTGTGGGCTTCATACCGCCGCTGTCGCCTGATGATTGCGCTGCCATGTCGTCATCCCTTTCTGAAACGTAATGAAAAATAAATCCACATGACCGTATGGCATCATTACCACTCATGCAGCTATCATCGCTGAGAAGAAGCGCTCTTATGAGGGGAATGGTCCTTTCCCTTCACTATTTTAAGTATACGGAGCCAGTGGTTGTTAATCATAGGGATAATCCATCAAAAAAATAGGCATTCTATTTTGTGCATTTTGCACAATAACCGGAGAGAGACTACCTTGATAAAGAACTTGCCAGAGGAAAAATTGAGTGGAGGAGCAGAAAAATTGAGCGAAAGTAGGCAGGTATTGTATAGTCTGCCCAGTCGTTGCTCGGCGAAGAAAAAAAGAGAAACATGGTATGATATAACCATAAAAATGAACCGATGAGATAAAGAGATATATATATTTTGTCTATGCCGTGTCATATTCTTATATAGATTTGTGTCTGGACTTTCTCTTCTGCATTTGTTATTCTTCTTGTGTAACGGAGTAAAAGTTTCCCCTAAAAGAGCAAGGTCGCTTATTTCGGCGGAATGGACTCTGCACTCTCTTTTACTCCTGTTATCCCCCATTTTCCTCTTTCTGGACTCATTCATGCGTAAAAAACGAACACCCTCCAGGCGATTGTGCAAAGTAACTAAATACTACCCCAAAAAACTGTATAAATATGACAAATATTTTGTAGACAAAGCGGCATGCTATACCGTATTATTAAGTACATACTGATGTGTCAAAAGAAGAACTAAGTGGTTGTTCTATCGGCCAGATAATGTAAGCACATGGACGCTCTTTCAAAGAAGAAGCGGGCAAAGGAGAAAACACGATGATGTCGCAGGATCGTATAAAAGTGGGTCGTATCCAGTCATGGATGGACGAGAATGGTAGCCTCAAACTGTACAGCCATCAGGTGGGAGTTCCGGGTGGCGTCAGTTGTAGCTTGAGCGCGGAAGAGGCTCTGGGATTGCTCGATTTGTTGTCGCGCCATCGTGAAGCTATGGACGAAAAGGCTGCTGAAGCCTATGTAGACTATACTGGCGGCTGGATCTCGACTGGACAACACTCGTAAATAAATTTCCTTTATTATAAAATAATCGCCTCTCCTGGAAATCTTCAGGAGAGGCTTTTGTTTGCAAAGTAGTCTATCCGCTAGCCCAGCAGCGAATAGGGATTTTGCAGCAGGCGCTTGACCTCTTGCAGGAAGCGAGCGCAGGCGGCACCACCCAGTACGCGATGGTCGGCGGAGATGGTCGTGTTCATGATATCGCGCACAACCGGCTGACCATCGACGGGAACAATGACCTTGCGGGTCGCGCCAATCGCCAGAATCCCTGCCTCGGGCGGATTGATGATCGCTTTGAACTCGGTGACATCCATCATGCCCAGGTTGGAGGTTGAGAATGTGCCGCCGCTCATGTCGTTCACGGTCAGCTTGTTGTTGCGGGCTTTTTCAGCCAGCGCCTTTGTCTCGCGGGCAATGCTGCGGACACCCTTGATGTTGGCGTCGCGGACGACCGGCACCACCAGACCGTTCGGCAGATCAACCGCCATACCGATATTGATGTGTTTGTGGCGGATGAACTGATTGTCTTTGTAAGAACTGTTCACTTCCGGGAACTTCTCCAGCGCCAGCGCACACGCCTTGATGATCAGATCGTTGACGCTGACCTTCACGCCGCCCTCGCCAGCCGATGCATTGAACTGTTGGCGCAGGGCCAGTGCATCGGTCATGTCGATCTCGTTGCTGATGTAGATATGTGGGACCGTCTGCTTGGCTTCGGTCAGGCGGCGCACAATTGTTTTCTGCATGTTGGTGAGCGGAACGATCTCCGCATCTTCAGTTGCGACTGCTGTTGGGGCGGGTTGGGCAGCCGGTGCTGTTGGCTGAGGTGCTGCGGTGCGCTGCTTCTCAAGGTAATCTTGCAGGTCGTCGCGCACGATGCGGCCACCGGGGCCGGTGCCTTGAATCTGTTGCAGATCGATGTTATGTTCTTCGGCGATGCGGCGAGCCAGAGGTGAAACCTTGATGCGACCGCCGTTGCCTGCTGTTGATGCTTCTCTGCTGATTGTGGCGCTCTGAGGTGCAGCAACTTCGGCAGGAGCGGTAGAGGCGGGTTGTGCAACCTTTGCTTCCGACTTCGCTTCAGCTTTGGCGGGGGCTGCCTGTTTGGTGCCAGTACCGTCTCCAACGATGGCGATAGGTTGGCCGACGGGGGCAGTTTCGCCTTCCTGGACGAGAATCTGTTCAAGGACGCCAGCGTCAAACGACTCGATCTCCATGTTGGCTTTATCGGTCTCGACTTCGGCCAGGATCTCTCCCTTTTTGACCTCATCGCCCGCTTTTTTCAGCCAGCGCGTAATTGTACCCTCCTGCATGGTATCGCTTAGTCTGGGCATGCTGATTTCAGACATGACTATATCTCCTTCGGCGAGGGGCAAGCTCGTTAATGGCTTCGAGGAGCTGTTTGGCACCGGTTAAAGCTGCCTGCTCCAATGGTTTTGCGTAGGGTAAAGGAACTTCGGGGCTGGCCACGCGCTTGACCGGTGCGTCCAGATAATCGAACGCCTCTTCCTGAATGGTGGCGGCGATCTCCGCGCCCACGCCATAGGAGCGCCAATCTTCCTCGAAGATGATGGCCCGGTTGGTCTTCTTGACAGAATTGATGATCGTCTCGGTATCCAGGGGGCGCAACGAGCGGAGATCCACGACCTCGACGCTGATCTGATTCTCGCGCTCAAGCCGCTGTGCGAGATCATAGGCGGCCTGAGACATGCGGAGATAACTGATGACGGTCAGATCGGTACCTTCTTTTAGCACTCTGGCCTTGCCGAAGGGAATCGTATAATCGCCTTCAGGCACCTCGCCCTTGACGTTATAGAGGTTGACATTTTCCAGGAAGATGACCGGATTATTGTCGCGAATGGATGTGCGCAGCAGGCCGACAGCATCGGCGGGCGTCGAGGGGGCGACGACTTTCAGACCTGGCACATGCGCGAACCAGACTTCCAGGCTCTGGGAGTGCGTGGCGGAAAGCTGCTGTCCCGGACCTGTTGGGGTGCGAATGACCAGTGGCACGGGCGTTTGCCCACCGAACATGTAAAAGATTTTCGCGGCATGGTTGATAATCTCGTCCATTGCCAGGATGATGAAGTTGATCGTCATGATCTCGACGACGGGGCGCAAACCCAGCATGGCGGCACCCGTTGCCATGCCAACAAAGCCGTTCTCGCTGATGGGAGTATCGACAACGCGCTTGGGACCAAACTCTTTGAGCAGTCCGGCGGTGATTTTATATGATCCTTCAAATACGCCAATTTCTTCGCCCATCAGGAAGACGTTCTCATCGCGCAGCATCTCGCTGCGGAGCGTATCGTGGATTGCCTGTCGAATAGTGATTTCTGCCATAAAAGCTACTTTTCCCTCTCTTATTGAGCATTCTGCTCGTCGGCGTAGATATAGTCGAAGAGGCTCTCCACCGGTGGAAAGGCGCTTTCTTCGGCGAAGCGCACCGACTCGTCAACGTCATGTTGGGCCTGTGTTTCTAACCCCTGCAATTGAGCATCGGTAGCCAGGCCAGCAGTTTTCAGGCGCTCGCCAAAGAGGGTGATGGGATCGCGGGAGCGTCCACGCTGGACCTCTTCTTTGTCGCGATAGCGGTCCGGGTCAATGACGGAGTGGCCCCGGAAGCGGAAGCTGACGGCTTCGAGGAGATAGGGTTCCTGCTCTTTGCGAGCAAATTCGACGGCGGTACGCATAGCGTCGCGCACGGCCAGTACATCGGTTCCATCCACGCGGGCGCTGCGCACATCGGCCATGCAGCCCTTACGATAGAGTTCGCCAACAGCGGAGCCTTCGTCAACGCGCAGGCCCATACCGAACTGGTTGTTGACAACGAAGAACACCACTGGCAGGTGATAGATTTTGGCAAGGTTGAGCGATTCGTAGAATGGGCCACCGTTGGTTGCGCCGTCGCCCATCTGACAGGCCACAACCTCTTTGCCGCCACGATAGGCAACGGCAAATGCAGCCCCGACGGCCAGCGGCACCTGTCCGCCAACGATGCCGTAGCCACCAAGAAAGCGGCGCTCGCTGTCAAACATATGCATCGAACCACCTCGCCCCTTCGAGCAACCGGTGACCTTGCCGAAGAGTTCGGCCATAACTGCATTTGTGGTGATTCCTCGACCAAGTGCATATCCATGCTCGCGATAGTTGGTATACACGTAGTCATCCTGGCCGAGACCTGTACAAAAGCCGACAACGGTGGCCTCTTCGCCAAGATTCAGATGGCAGTACCCGCCAATACGTGCTTTGGTGTACATCTCGCTCGATTTCTCCTCGAACAGGCGGATATGCACCATCTGATAGTAGTAGTTGAGCAGAGTCTCTTTATTCTCATTACCTGGTAATGTTACTGTCCCCTGCTTGCTGCTGGCGGTAGAATTGTTTTTTACCCCTGGTTGTTTTTTCTGTTCCGTATTCATGACGGCTCCTGGTATTTTCTTAAAGCTACAAAGTGTGAGTGAGTCGATTGCTCGCGTCCTGACATAGCGTTGCTTTCTCTACCTGACACATCTATCATACGTCGTCCTGAAGCGGACTGTTCCCTTATGACTACGTTCTCTTTTACGGGATTGGTTTCCTCTCCTGTATGATAGCCCCTCGACATGCTTTTTGCAAAAGATTGCCCGTCTGGGTGAACATGTAGCCCTGTCTCTCCCCCTTCACCATCAAAATAGACGACGACGGTTATGATACTGGTGCGCAATGAATCTTGTAGTCGTGCCAACTAAAGATGATACTATTTCGCTTGCAAAGGTGCAAGTCTCCATAGGTGTACATAGTACACTGACTCATACCATGACCTATAGTAACTTGTCAACAGCCCGAATACTGTGTCTCTCCCTGCCATCACCACGTTATAGATAGGTGGGGTCAGACCATTTTCGCTTGTTGCTGTCCTCGCTTTCCCAAGTTTGTTCGTGTATCAAAAAGAAGGTATGGTTGTCGTACCTCCACTTCTATTACGTAAAACGCTTTATTTTTGTAGGCAGGTGGGTGTATATTGATTGCTCATTTCCCAAATCC
>JAICIM010000446.1 GCA_025928885.1 Ktedonobacteraceae bacterium
CCCCCTACAACACATCCCATCATCCCCCACCACACACCCTTTTCCTGTCCCGCCCCGCCCCCCCCACGCGCCGGGGGGGGGGCGCGCTGCTCCCCCCCCCCCCCCCCCCCCCCACCCCCCCGCGGCTACGCAAGAACATTATCGCTTTTAAAAGGGAAATTTCATTATAGGGTTACGCGATTGCCCCCGGCTGGCATGGTGAAGCGTAGAAAGCCGCCCTGGGCCAGTTTCGTGCAGACCACCGCCATCGTATAGAAGGCAAAGAGCGCCAGGATCGTCCTGAACTCATAGAGGGCAAAATCGGTCAGCGTCAGATGATTGGGACCGCCATTGAGCAGGCGCAAGAGGACTGGTCCCAGCTGTGTCCCCAGAAAACCGGCGATCGGCAACCCACAGGTCAGGGTGATGACCAGATCAATGACGAAACAGAGGCTCGCCAGCAGCGGCCCAAGCAACCAGAAGCGCTTACTCAGACGTTCGCGTTTTGGCGCGGCGATGCGACGCGCGGCCCAATAAGGTGCCAGGATATACTCCAGCGTCATGAAGATCAGTGGAACAACCACACTGGTCCAGTCAGGAAAAATGCTGGGGGTAATTAATGCACCAAGCCGACCCAGCGTGAAGAGGATGATCCCCTCGATCACGCCGCGTCGATAGCTTACTTTATTAAACATGATTGATCGTCTTTACACCAGGATGCTAGTGGCAACCGCAACCACCACCGCCACAACCGCAAGATCCTCCACCCATTGAAGGGGCCATATCGTTGTAAGAGCCATCTTCGCTGCTGCGCTGAGATGCAAAGACTGAGAGCAGGCGGCGCACTTTCTCGCTCTGACACTTCATACAGATAACCCCATCCGCGTGCTGATGGCTGACCAACAATTCAAATTTGGCCTGACAATCCGAGCAATAGTACTCGTATAACGGCATGAAAATATACCTCCCGGTGGAATGCTAGCAATATTTGGGAAACACTTCAATAGTTGTATGATTGTTGATATTGTAGTGCCTCCCCATCTGATCGTCAAGGCAACCTAAATCGCAACGCACGCAGGGCCAAAACTATCAGCCTCTCGTATTGCGTCTTGTCATTCCGTTGCACGCGCGTTATAGTAGGGTTGAAATGTGGTTGCCTGCATGGCAAGTTCCGCTATTTCTCATGGGAGAAAGAATAGTAGTTTACGGGCTTCTCTGATAAAGAGAGGGAGAGAGACATGTTGCGAACTGGCAACATGGAGGAGTACGACATTGGCTGGATTTGTACTGCTATTGCACTCATATAATGTGTATCTGGTGCTGGCCATCGCCCTGATCACGGGCATATGGGGGCTGATCATCTATTTCAGGAGCCGCAAGGAGAAGGAGATGACGACCATTCCTCGCTCCTGGAGCATTTTGTTGCGCGTCACAGTCGCCCTGGGCCTGTTGCAGGGACTCTTTGGTGTGATTATGGTCATCTTCGGCCTGAAGCCAGGGAGCGGCACTGGCCTGTATTATTTGCATTATGTCTATGGCGGCATCGTGGCGCTGATCATTCCTCTGGCCTATCTTTCATACACCACTGGCGGCAAAAATCCGCGCCGCGATGTCCTGATCTATAGCATCGCACTGCTGATCCTGGTTGCAGCTGGCGTGCGTGCCTGGATGACCGGACCGGCATAATCACTATCAATTATCATTTTACGAGGTAGAGAGACGGGAATAGTATGCGTGCTTCTTTTATCCATTTCGCTGACACTCACCTGGGCTACGAGCAATATGGCGTGCGCGAACGCTTCAACGATTTTAGTAAAACGTTCTGGAACGTCACGCAGGAAGCAGTCGAGCGCAAGGTCGATTTTGTCGTCATCGCCGGTGATCTCTTCAATAAACGTGCCATCGATGCCCTGACGCTGATCCACGCCATCGAAGGTCTACAAAAGCTCAAGGACCACAACATTCCGGTGATCGCGATTGAGGGCAACCACGACCGCAGCTACTACCGCGAAGGCACCTCCTGGTTGCGCTTCCTCTGCTACCAGGGCTACCTGATCTTGCTTGAACCTGCGCTACAGGATGGTGCGCCCATGCTTGATCCCTGGGATCGGAACTCGATGATCGGCGCGTATGTGGATCTGCTGGGAGGTCGTTTGCGCGTCTACGGCATCCACTGGCAGGGCGCGGGAACGGGGCGGGCGATGGAAGGCATGGCACAGGCGTTGGCGGCGAAGCGCGATGAAGAAGAGGCCGCAGGCGTGGAGTATCGCCTCCTCACCATGCATACCGGCATCGATGGCATGGTTGCACGCATCCAGGGCCTCCCCACAATGGGGCAGTTCGATGCGTTACAACCTTATGTCAACTACCTGGCGCTTGGCCACGTCCACAAGCCCTATGAGTTCGCCGGCTGGATCTACAATCCCGGCTCAACCGAGACGTGTAGCGCGGAAGAACTGCAATGGCCCGATCGTGGCTATTACTACGTCGAGATCGATACGGAGACGCCCGAACGCATTATCAATCCTCTGCAAAAAGAGCGCGTTCATCATGCCGAACACATAGCTAGCCCGCGCCGCCCCTTCGTGCGTCACGATCTGCGCGTCGATGGCCTCGACGAACCGAACGCACTCTATAGCCGTCTCGAAGAGTACTGTCAGCGCGAGAGCCAGAAATATGAGCAAGACACAACGCGTCCCCTGGTTCTGATCCATCTCGTAGGCACGCTTGGCTTCGATGCTGGCTCGCTCGATCAGGCCCATATGGAAGAGATTGTGAGACGCAGCTTTCAGCCGCTCTATGTTCGTGTGGACAACCATACCAACGATCAGGACTACGCCCCGGACGATGGCGAGATCGATGGCCGCGACCGCTCGGTCTGGCACGAATTAGAACGCCGCATCTTCGAGGAACTGGTTGCCCGTGATAATCGCTATCTCCCGGCAAAAGAGCAGTGGAGCACAGTGTTGGCCCAGGTCAAAGAACAGGCCCTGCGCAAAGAAGATCCCGCTCAAATCGCCACCTTTCTCCGCGAAAAACGCGCCTCTCTACTTAACAATGGGAATAAATAATCCTCTTACAGATGTTTTGAATCATAGCTTATTCCTGTCCGTTATTATATCGATAACCCGTTCTAACATTCTGGAGGATCTATTTGATGAGTACCGCTTCGACCGTCTCTCAGCCTCTCCACGTTGATGCTCATCTCTTGAAGTTTTCGCAAGGTGGCGTTGTCTTGCTCACGGCGCTGGCCTTTATCTTGGCGCAACCCTGGCTGGTCGTGCTGGCGGCCCTCGCGCTGGCCATCAGTGCGCTGGTGCCAACCGCTGGACCGTTCCGACTATTGTATCGAGGGGTTGTGCTGCCGCTTCATCTATGGAAGCCGCGCCCCGTTGAAGATGATCCCGCGCCACATCGCTTTGCCCAGGCCGTCGGTGCCGTCTTCTTGATCGCCTCCAGCCTGGTTCTGCTCTTCACCAACCTCACCGTACTCGGCTGGACGCTCGATCTGATCGTCTTTGTGCTGGCTACGCTGAACCTGACGGTGGGCTTCTGTGCAGGCTGCTTCGTCTACTACCATCTTGGACGCTTCGGCATCCTCCCCCACGTACGCTACGAGGGCGGCTTTCACTGGCGGGGAGTCTGAACACAATGCCCGAGCTTCTCTTCCGCCTTGCCATCATCGCAGCAGTCAGCCTCTTCACCTGGCTGCTTATCTGGTCTGGCCGCCGTTTCGTGGCCTCTCGTCGCCAACGTGCATTAACAGCTGCTCCCTTAGCGTCATCACCGCAACAGGAGACTGGTCGTGTGCGTATTCTGGCCTTTAGCAGCGCCGATTGCCGCCAGTGCCATCAATTGCAGGAGCCAGCATTACAGCGCTTGCTTGCCCAGCGCGGCGAGACCGTTTCGGTGGAATATATCGACGCTCCCACCACGCCAGAACTGACCAGCCACTATCATGTGCTCACAGTGCCAACAACGGTCGTGCTGGACGCGACGGGCAAGGCGCACGCCATCAATTACGGCTTTGCCAATGTGCAACGCCTGCTCGAACAGGTCGATGCAATCCTGACACCCGATAGCAATGGTCTTACAATGAGTCAGTAATAAATGCTGTATTTGCGCGATTATGATTTTGCCTGAACAAGATCGGCACTGTTCGGGATGTCGTAGCCGCGTGACTGTATCGCGCCTGGTTCACCATCCTCAAACCTGGCGCGATACAGTCGCGCGGCTACGACATTTTTCTTGTTCACCCTTCGGGAACGGAAAGCTCTATCGTGGTCTGGGCATCGTCAAAACCTGTGCGATAGACTAGCAGCGTCATTTTCCAATGCCCCGACATGCCCAGAGCGATGCTATTGACTGTGTAATAGCCCGGTCGGTTCGGCACCGGCATCAGGTCTAACTCCTGCATTCCCATATCCATATCCAGTAAGGTGAAGCGCAAACGCACTCCGTCAGCTTGCTTCAGCGGCTGCCCGTTACGCCCTTTCAGCGACACCTCAAACGTATTCATGCCCACGCGCCCCGGATTGATGACGAGGCTATAGGCGAGATCGGCCATCTTGCCCTGATAAACTAGTGGTGCGCTCCCGCTGGCACTCTTGACCGGTACGCCCGGCGGTGGTGGACTCAGGCTGGTCAAAGCTCCCACGATCACCAGCAGTACAACGGCCAACGCCGCCTCTACTCTGATCGATCTGCCAAAGGTTGTCCGCGCTTTCCCGGCCCCTGCAACATCCACCACACCCTCAGCAGGAGCGGCAAAGGCACGTAGTTGTGGACTGATGCGCAACAGGTGAAACGCGCCCAGAGCGAGCAGCAACACAAAGAGGCCAATTTTGATGAGCAGCGTTTTTCCATAGCTGCTGCCCCACAGCACCTCCCATGAACCAACATCGAAGAGCGCCTGGATTGTTCCCGTGACTATAAGCAGCACGACGCAGCAGATGGCAACCACCGAAAAGCGAGGCAGCAGGGCCGCCAGGAGTTGTATGCGCTCTCCACTCCCGGCTGCCAGCTTACGCACGCCTATCGGTACGAGGATTGCCAGACAGCACACGCCGCCAATCCAGAAGCCGGTGCTGACGAGATGGATCAGGTCTAAGGGCAGCAACAGCCGCGCCTCAGCCTTTGCCGCCGCATGAGCATTAAGCGAAGTGGTCGTCATAATCGCAATACTGAGAAATAAGAGGAGATTATAGAGGGCGCGGGGGCGCTTCGCACGCTGGAAGAGACGCCGCCAACTGAGCAACACAGCGCCACCAGCCACGATCAGCAGAGCGACCCGTATCCACCAGACCACCCCAAAACGGCTCTGCAACAGCAGATTGCTCAACGCTCCGTTACTCACAATCTCCCAGGGGACGCTATCACTGGCAAAGGCGGCCTGATAGATCAAAAATGCCAGGGTCGCAACGAAGAGCAGCAGCATGCTGACTCCCATGATACGCAGCGCTCCCTGCTCGACGCCGACATCTGCTTTCTTGATCGCCTCCCCCATCTGTTCGCGCAAAGAGGCAAAGGTTGGACGCCAGACAAATAAAACAAACGCAACCGTTCCCAACAAAAGGGCCATGCCCAGATAATCGAGCCAGCGCAACCCGACGCTCCAGACGTTGAGGTTATTCTGGCTGCTCTGCACCTGGGCCAAAAGCGCATCGGTATTGGTCGGCAAAGCACCGGCCCCAACGACGAAGCTAAACGCACCCACCACATGATGTCCGTCTTCGCTCGATATATTGCTAAACACAACCGTGTATGCTGCATCCGGCAGGTTGGGGCGCAGCGAGACGAGCAACGAATACGCATCAGCGGCATGACTATCGTTGAGGTCAACACGCTGCCGCGCCTGATTATAAACTTTGAGATCGCTGAAATGCGGATCAACCGTCTCAGTAAACCAGACCTGGACCTGTTTCGG
>JAICIM010000619.1 GCA_025928885.1 Ktedonobacteraceae bacterium
CAATGGAGCGCGACAAACTGGCTCACGATTCGAGAAAAGAGCGCATCTTGATATCTATCATAGCTGTCCACGGGAAACCTGCCTTCATACCATTGGCATACACTGAATGTGTAATCGTGAAAATTTTTAAACATACCGTCATCTCTCTCTAAAGAGATGCATTATGCTGGAAAAATGGATACCATCAAGTACCCCTGCATACATTACGCTTCAGTTAAACAGAATGTAACTGTTTGGCATAGATAGATCTGGATATTTTTTTGCTTCACATAGACAGGGTATACTTCTATAGAAGCTCGTGCGCATCTAAAAGCTGGCGCGATCATTGCTAAAGGGCCGTTTTCGCTTGAAATTGAGGAGGTATTGCATGGCGTTATTGGGTATCGATCTGGGAACAAGTGCTGTGAAGGTGATGGTGCTGGATGAGCAGGGACGCGCTCTCAGCATCGGGAGGGGCAATTACAAAGTGCTAGCCCCGCAGCCAGGCTGGTCGGAGAGCGATCCGGCGGAATGGTGGAGCGCGGTCAGGGTTGCCACACGAGAGGCGTTGGCCCAGGCTCCCCAGGTCAACATCGAGGCCATCGGGCTGTCAGGGCAGATGCATGGGTTGGTACTGACCGACGCGGCGGGTGAGCCGATCCGGGCGGCGCTGTTGTGGTCGGATACTCGCGCTCAAGAAGCGTTGGAACGCTATCGCCGCCTGTCTCCAGTCCTTTTAGCACGATTGGCAAATCCGCTGGTACCAGGGATGGCCGGGCCGCTGTTGTGCTGGCTGGCCCAACACGAAACCGCATCCTATCAACGGGCGGCGTGGGCTATTCAACCGAAAGACTGGCTCCGGTTCCAACTCACTGGCGAGGCGGCGACCGATCCCAGCGATGCCTCCGCAACTCTGCTCTATGATCTGCTGGCCGATGGCTGGTCCAATGAGGTGGTCGCGGCGCTTGGTCTGAATCGTCGCCTGCTTCCGCCAATACTGCCATCTGGAGCCAGGGCGGGCAAGCTCACAACTCACGCGGCGGAAGCGCTGGAACTGCCCGCAGGGATTCCAGTAGCGACGGGGGCGGCGGATACAGCTGCGGCTGCGCTCGGTACGGGTCTGCTGGCTCCTGGTCCGGTGCAATTGACGCTGGGGACCGGGGCGCAATTGATCTCTCTCTGCTCACAACCGCAGGCAGATCAAAGCGGGCGCACGCACCTCTATCGAGCCGCCGCTGGTGCCAACTGGTACGTCATGGGGGCGGTTCAGAACGCCGGTCTCGCCCTCAACTGGATGCGCCAGATGTTCAATGCGACCTGGGATGAGATCTATGCGAGCGCGGCGGCAGTGGCTCCGGGCGCTGATGGTCTGTTCTTTCTGCCCTACCTAACGCAGGAGCGCCCACATCATCCACTGCCAGCGAGCCGGGGAGCCTTTCTCGGCCTGCGCATCGATCACCAGCGGGAGCACCTGTTGCACGCAGCCCTTGAAGGGGTGGCATTTGGTATTCGCGTCGCCTTCGAGGCGTTGCCAACGGCGGCTACGACCACACAGTTGCGTTTAGCCGGAGGAGGTAGCGAACATCCGGCGTGGCGTCAAATGCTCGCCGATATCCTCAAGCAAGAACTGCTGACCATCGATACCTCTGCGGCCTCGGCTCGGGGCGCGGCCCTGCTTGCCGGTCTTGCCAGCAGTGTCTGGCCCGATGCGACGGCCACAGCTGCTCTGGCCCCTCGCGCCTCGCTGATCGCCACACCAAATGTGGAGCGTGTAAATAGATACGACGCGATTTACAGGGAGTATCTTGCCCATGCAAATATCGAAAAACAGTAGGGTTGCTATCATCTGAGATTGGTTTCATCCTTAACGAGCAAAAGAGCAGGTAAGGCAAAACCGCAAGATTTTCCAAGTCGATCTCCAGCGTGTGTGCTACTCTAGGGCAACATACAGGGAGACCTCGCGCCAATGGGCTTGAGGTCATGTACACAATTGACCTATCGCTTTTTGGCAAAAGCGTGGTTTGGAAAAAGAAAGGATACCGATGTCAGAGCAGTATGCGACACCGAAAGAAATCTTCGAGTCGGCGATGGCGGCTGCCAATCGTCACGACCTGGAGGCGATGCTCACCTATTTTGCGCCCGATTATCGAGGTGAGTTGCCGTTTACCCCGGAAGGGAACTTCACAGGCCGCGACGGAGTGCGAAAAAATTGGGGCAACTTTTTCGCAACGATGCCAGATTTCCAGGTGGAGATCCTCAGCGAAGCCGTAGAGGGAGATACGGTATGGTCAGAATTGTTCTTTCGTGGAACACAGGCTGATGGCACAAAGCGCATGATGCGAGGGGTAGGCATCATGGGCATGCAATCAGGGAAGATTGCCTGGGGGAAACTCTATCAGAGCACCGTCCAGGCACCGGGCTGATTATCAGACACAATATATTGGTTTACGATTCGCTCTGCTCCTCTTTCGGCTGTGCATCGGGCGGCGATTGGATGAGGGCAGCGCCGCAATTGAAGCAATAGCGGAATGATGTCGGCGATTTCGTTCCACAGGAGCTGCATACGAAATGTGGTGTCTCTACATTTGCAGCAGCCGCAGCTTCTGTGGCTGCTAGCATGATATTGGGCAGAGCGATCTTTTCGCCCACCATTCGCATGACTTCGGCCCGCACAGCTTCACGAGCTATCCCCATTCTCTCTATTACTTTGCACGCGACGCCTTCCCCTTCGCCAAGAAGACCAAGCAACAGGTGTTCGGTGCCGAGAAAGCGGTGGCCCAGGCTTTTTGCCTCCTCTACGGCCAGCTCAATCGTCCTTTTCGCACGCTGGGTCAGGCCCGGCTGTCCACCAACCACCGCTTCGTTGCCCATGCCTGTAATCTGTTCCGTTAAGTGGCGTGTCTGCTGCAACTCGACGCCGAGGTTGCGCAGCGCGAGGGCAGCAACCCCCTCTTTTTCACGCAACAAGCCCAGCAAGATATGTTCGGTGCCAACATAGTTGTGCTGGAGCTGCTGGGCCTCTTCAATCGCCAGGCTCATCGCTTTACGCGCCCGATTGGTAAAGCGATCAAAGCGGTCGCGCTCTTCGGGAAAGAGTCGGCGAAACAGCTGAGCCAGCGGGCCGACACGGTTCATAGGATCGGAGAGCGCTCCCTCGTTCGCCTGAACGCGCTGGCGTTGGAGATAGTCCGTGATATCGGGTTCCATGAAGCGATACTCGCCACCAACGCGATAGGCGGTCAGCTCTCCCCGGTTGACGAGACGGCGAATCGTGACCACATCGACGCGCAGATAGGCCGCCAGTTCATCGGAAGTCAACAATGGTTCCATCCCTTACCTCACTTTAGATTACTCTAGCGAATTTTGCATTACTTTGAATTACTATCTAAACATATTTATAACATATTGATACTATTTTTGACAAGAGGGTATTATAGCTACTTGTACGGACATGACTTATCACGTCCCATTTATCCCGATTTATCCGAAAATTTTGCTTATGCTCGAATTTGACGGATAATCAGGAGAAATTTCTGCTATTTTCTTTCATATTGTCTTTTTTGATGGGTTGATGGATAAATCGGGATAAATGGGACGTGATAAGTCATGTCCGTACAAGTTGAGTTTCACATATAAAAGGCGCGGAACAACCCGTTCCGCGCCTCTCATCATGGATTGTCAATCAGGCGGATGGGCCGTCGATGCACCAGGCGTGGATGATCTGTTCGAGGCGTTCGAGGCCAAGCACGCAATGGTCGATGGGGATGCTTTCGTTGGGCTGATGGGCCTCTTCCAGCAGGCCGGGACCACAGACGTACGAATAAATACCGAGCTTCTGAAAATGGCCGCCATCGGTGGCGAAGGGTGCGCCGCGATCAAGCGGCTTGCCTATGATCTGGCTCAACAGCTTGCCAAAGGGGGCGTCTTGCGGCGAAGAGAGCGGAGGAGCGAGGATGTATTGTTCGAGGCGGGCATCGCAGTCGGGTGAGATAGCCTTCATTGGCAGAGCAACCTCCTGCTCGATCCGCTCACTTAAACGGGCCACCAGCGCGGCGGCATCTTCCCCCGGAGCAACTCGCACGCTGACGGTGAGGCGACAGGTTTCGGCGATCATATTAGCGGCCAGCCCCCCATGAATGACGCCGAGGTTGAAGGCCGTGGCGGGATTTTCCGGGAAGAGATCGCGATTGGCCTGCG
>JAICIM010000587.1 GCA_025928885.1 Ktedonobacteraceae bacterium
CGACTTTATCGCGCATCTTCGTACAAGCGCGATAAAGTCGCGCGGCTACGCATCTCTATAGTGCTGAGGAGATGTGGGCGAGGCGCGGTTGAGCGATGGCGGCGTAATCGCTGGTTTTCAGCGCCAGCGAGCGATCCAGGCGGGCGGCGTTGAAATAGATCTCATCATGTTCAAGCAGGGCCGGATCGACGATGAGTTCAAGGCCGGGATGGAAGGAGAAGGGCAGGATCGTGCCGGCAACGCTGCCCGCAAGCTGTTCGGCGATACTACCTGTAGCGAACGCGATATAGGTTCCCTGCAAGAGCGCCTTGACCGCCTGCAAATCTACTTTTGTATCGCCCGGCACAACGGCAAGCACGTATTTTGTCACCTTCTTCCCCTGTTTCACCATCAAGATGATGCACTTGGCGGCCTGGGCCAGCTCGTTGCCCCGCATCGCGCTCACAAGATCGGTCTGCCCCTCGGGAGCATGATCGATTAAGCGATACGTGGCGTGATGCTGGTCGAGCAGGGCAATGAGTTGAGCATAGGTATCTTTTTGCGTTTCCATCTACAAATCCTTTTTAACATGTATGATAACATACTCTACTAGTCGTCGAGGACGGCAAGGCGCAACTGGCGCAGATGTGCAGGATCGGTAATCGTGGTGATGGTGGTGATCTTGCCTTCCCTGATCAGGGGAGCGACGATAGCGAGCAGTCGCCCCTGCGGAGCCACAGCGATTCCCACTGAGCCATCCACAAGCACAGCTCGACAGGCCCGGAACATCTGAGCACTCTCCACAAGCTGTTTTGCGATAACCTCCGCCCCATGCATCTCTGCTGGCATGCCCACAGGCACGGTCCGGGGATCGAAGCGGGCCACCACATCTGGATCAAGCACGGCGAGCAGCGCGTCAAAGGAGCCTCCGCGTGCGGCAGTGAGAAAAGCTTCGACCACGGCTCGGCTTGCGGCCATGTCCGCATCCTGTGTGGCTGCTCTTCCTCGCACCCGACGGCGGGCGCGGCTGGCAAGTTGCCTGGCGGCGCTTGGGGAGCGCTCCACGATAGTTGCGATCTCGTCGAAGGGGACGGCGAAGATGTCGTGCAGGACGAAGGCGAGGCGCTCGGCGGGAGCAAGCGTATCGAGCACCACCAGCAGCGCCAGACCAACCGACTCGGCAAGCTCCATCTCCTGCTCCGGGCCGCTTCGGCTGGGTTGGCAGCCTGGGGACCTCCTGGTTTTCGGACCCCAAAGAGGATCTGGTTGGCATTCTGCTCACACAGCGCGTCCTGGATATCGACCTCTATCGCGATTTCTGGACTCTGGCCTATCAGGCAGTTGATGATTAAAAGGTAAAAGAGATGATGATTGAGGCCACCAGATTTGACACGAGGCGGGCGGAGCGGTTAGAGTTAGCTGTGGAAAGGAGAATGAGCAGTCATGGAACATTGGATTTGTGTCACCTGCGGTTCTCAATTCGAGGCACGTGAGACGCCGCCTGAGTCCTGCCCGATCTGTGACGATCAGCGGCAATACGTCGGTTATAACGGTCAACAGTGGACAACGCTTGCCGGGATGTCCAGAGATGGCTTTCACAACGTTTTCAAAGAGGAGGAGCCGAACCTGCTCGGCATCGGCAGCGAGCCGGTTTTCGCCATCGGTCAACGCGCCCTGCTGGTCCAGACCTCGCAGGGAAATATACTCTGGGACTGTATCAGTTTGCTGGATGACGAGACGGTGGCTGAGGTGCAGAAGCGCGGTGGCATCTCAGCAATTGCCATCTCGCATCCGCATTACTATAGCTCGATGGTCGAATGGGCAAGACGTTTCGAGGCTCCCATCTACCTGCACGAGGCCGATCGTCAATGGGTGATGCGGCCCGACGAACACGTGATCTTCTGGTCGGGCGAAACCCAGCCATTGCCGCCCGATCTGACGTTGATTCGGTTGGGGGGCCATTTCCAGGGAGGTACCGTGCTGCACTGGCCCGCTGGTGTCGGCGGTAAGGGGGCGCTGCTTGCGGGCGATATCATTACCGTCGTGGCTGATCGCCGCTGGGTTTCCTTTATGTATAGCTACCCGAATCTCATACCGTTGCCAGCTGCGGAGATCAACCGCATTCGCGATACCATCGCGCCATATCAATTCGAGCGCCTTTATGGTGCCTGGTTTGGTCGCGTGGTGATGGCCGACGCGCATCAGGCCGTTCAGCGCTCAGCCGAGAGATATCTCCAGGCGCTTGAGAGGCCGTTGGGCTAACCTGCAACCAGGGTTGACTGTAAAAACTTATAAAACAACAGGCATCCACACAATAAGTGCAGATGCCTGTTGTTTGTTAGCGCTTCTATGTTAGAACTTTTTCTTTGCACGCTTTGAGGTGGCGGAGCGACGCGCTCGAATGGAGGGCGGCACTCCGGGCTTTTTGTGTGGCATCTCGCCCTTCTTCGCGCCGGGCGTTTTACGCCTCTGTTGTGGCCTCTCCGGTCCCTGTCGATCGTCCCGGGTCTGCTCGTACTCGGCTGGCTCCTCTTCGGAGAAGGCGAAGTCGTCGGTACGCCATGAGGAGCGCGTTCGGACGGTGCGCTCTTTTTTCACTGGAGCAGAGGAGAAGTCGCGGCCCGCTCGTGGGCGTCTGACGCGCTCCTGATCGGGCGTGAAGCGGTTGCGGTCGCGTCCGGGCCATTGCTCGTTGCTCTGTTCCCGCAACGTCTCGGCGACGGTGAGCGTTACCGGAGCGATGGCAATCTCGTCAATCGCCAGTTTTTGTAAGGCGACGGCCTGCCCAAGATTGCGAGACATGCGCCGCCACTTGGGAACATCGGACGGCACCAGCAACGTAATTGCCTTGCCCTGGCGTCCCATGCGGCCTGTACGACCGATGCGGTGCGTGAACAGCTCGCTTGATTCAGGTAGCTCGTAATTGATAACCTGAGAGATGCCTTGAATGTCGAGTCCACGTGCGGCGACGTTGGTGGCCAGCAGTGTCTGAACGTGGCCGTGGCGGAAGGCAGTCAGCACCTCCTCACGAGCACGCTGGCTCTTGTTGCCGTGCAGCGTTCCCACCGTGAAGCCAAGTTTGCTGAGCTGTTTGCCCAGACGCTCGACGCCGAACTTGGTTTTGCCAAAGATCAGGCTGCTTGTTCCCTCATTTGCATTCAACAGGGTGCAGAGCGCCGCCATCTTCTGATCGTGCGGCACCTGATAGGCAATCTGTTCGATCGTGCTCGGCTCATCGCTGGTCGGGGTAATCGCAACATTGACGGGATCTTTGAGAAATTTGCGCTGGATCTGCTCGACCCAATCGGGCATGGTTGCGGAGAAGAGGGCCATCTGGCGCGTGTCGGGCGTGGTTGCCAGGATCTCTTCAATAACCGGAGCGAAGCCGCTATCGAGCATCTGGTCGGCCTCATCCAGCACGCAGATGCGCACCTGATTGAGCACCAGGGTGCCGCGCTGGAGATGATCCTTGACGCGTCCCGGCGTGCCAACGACGATTTGTGAACCGTGGCGCAACGCTGCCGTTTGTATGCTATAGGCGCGTCCACCAACGAGCAGGGCCGTCGTCAGGCGTCGAGCTATTGCCAGCTTGCTCAATACAGTGTTGACCTGCACGGCAAGTTCGCGTGTGGGTACGAGGATCAGCGCCTGTACCGTGCGTGAGTTTTTGGATAATCTTTCTACCAATGGAATTGCATAAGCAAGCGTCTTGCCTGAGCCGGTGGCTGATTGTCCGACGAGATCGTTGCCAGCGAGTAGTACAGGGATGGCCGCAGCCTGAATGGGCGTCGGCTCTATAATCTCCATTTTGGCCAGCACGGCCTGAGTGGTGGATTGCAAGGGAAAATCTTGAAAAGAGGGCATGAAAAATCCTTTCTGCCAATACGTCTCTTGTGAGCGCAGAATAGCTCCCCAGAAGGCACAGTGCTATCAGGGAGTACCAGGAGCAGGCCGTAAGAGGATACGGGAGCAATGCTGCTAGCTGATAAGATACGAACGTGTGTGCAGGAGAAATGAATCTATAGAGGATTGCTCAGCGCTCTTTAGCGTTTTTACCGGAGAGCAGGATGTGTTAAAACCCGCTCTACACCATGCAAACCGTCATAACTCCTGGATTATAGCAGTTTGGTGGCGAATCGTCAAGCCCCACGCAAATAGTCATGTATCTGAGCCGCAGAGCGCTTGCTTCTCATGGGCGAGCTTCTATGTTATACTCTATTCTGGAATAGAAATAGAAAAAGAGCAAAATAATAAATTATAGCACTTGGGGGGAAATATGAGCAAACGAGCCATGCTGATTGCAGACCTCGGGTTTGGTGATGCTGGCAAGGGGACCATCACCGATTACCTCGTCAGGGAATGTTCCGCCAGTCTCATCGTGCGCTACAATGGGGGGCCACAGGCCGCACATAACGTCGTGACCAGCGATGGCAAACATCATACGTTTGCCCAGTTTGGCAGTGGGATGCTGCTCCCCTGGACCAGAACGCTGCTTACTCGCTTCATGCTCATCAATC
>JAICIM010000370.1 GCA_025928885.1 Ktedonobacteraceae bacterium
GATGTGCTGGTGGCGCTGGACATGCATCTGGAGGGCTGGGTTGCCGGGTTGCGCCTGCTCGTTCTCGCTTTGCAGGGACAGAAAACGCAAGAACAAATCGCCTATGCGCTCTCGACCTTCCGTGGCAGCCATCGCTCTATTCGCGATTATTTCGTCTCCGAGGTCTTGCGCACGCAGCCGCAGCCGCTGCAGCGTTTTTTGCTGCTCACCAGCCTGCTGCCTCGCCTGAACGCCTCTCTCTGTACCGCTATCACCGGGCAACAGGATGCCGCTGTGCTGCTGGAGACCGTCGAGCAGGCGAACGTCTTTCTGGAAGCGCTTGATGGGGCCGGCGAGTGGTATCGCTATCATGCCTTCTTTGCCGATGCGATGCAGCACGAGGCTCGTCGTCGTCTGGGAGAAGATGAGCTAATCCGCCTCGCACGCATTGCCAGTTGCTGGCTTGAGGAGCATGGTCATCTGGCCGATGCCATTGAAGCTACGCTGAAAAGTAAAGAAACCGAACGTGCGGCCAGCCTGATCGAGCGTTATGTGCAGGAGACGCGATTGCAGAAGCTTCATGAATATCATACGCTGCATCGCTGGCTGGCCCAGTTGCCCGAGGCTATCATGACACGATCCCCGGCTCTGTGTCTGTACTATGCTGTGACGCTGCTGTTCAATCGTGAAGGGCCGCAACTTGATCCGGCGGTCCCGATGCGCATCAAGGTGCTGCTGCAGAGGGCCGAAGTGTGCTGGCGTGCCGACGAGAACTTTGTCGGGCTGGGACAGATTGCAGCGTTTCGCGCCTTTTTTACTTATCAGGAGGGAGAGCGCGGGCAGGCCGTTGTTGAGGCCAGAAAAGCGCTATCTTTGTTGCCCGCGAGCGAATCGTTGTGGCGCGGGATGAGCCTGGGAACGCTGGGGATCGATGCGCTTCAGGACGGCCAGTTTCACAGGGCGCGGTCTCTGCTGGAAGAAATGCATACCTCCTGGCAAGCAACCGGTGATCCTCACATTCTGGAAGGGATCACGATGCTTTTAGGGATCGTCTGTTTTGTGCAGGGCGAACTGCATCAGGCAACCCGATATTTTCGCATGATCCTCGACACCCCTAACCTGCCTGAAAGTCGTCCCGCCTCGCTCGGTGCTCACCTGGGGCTGTCGCAGCTATATTATGAATGGAACGATCTGGCGATGGTGAATCAGCAGATTCAGACGGTCCTGGAACTGGGCAAACAGTTCCCCGCGATCCCGCAGGAGGTACTTGAGATGCCGCTAGCGATTGTACTGGCCTGCATGCAGCATAGTGAGGGGGAGACGGAGCAGGCCATTCAACGTTTAACAAAGCTGCTGCCTGAGTTGCGTTCTCGTGCGGATAAGTTCTCGCTCTTCTTTTATCAGGAGGCGTTAAGCTGGCTTGTGCGGCTCTCTCTGGCGCATGGAGATCACACCACCACTCATGATTGGGTGCATGATTTCCTCGATCAAGAGCAGCCAGCAGCCCCGGCAGCCAATCATCGCCTGTTGCAAGCGCCTGATGATCCAGCGCAATCTGCGGCTAAGAGTCATCAGGGAGCAACCGAGCACGAACTGGATGCGCCTTTCGTTTTTCAGGAGCAGAGGGCGCTGCTGAAAGCTCGGGTGTTGCTTGCGCAGGGAGACGCAGAAACGGCGGCGGCGGCTCTCAACGATCTGTTGCCAGTCGCGCTGACCGCTGGACGTGGACGTAGCGTGTTGCAAATGCGTCTGTTGATGGCGCAGAGCTACGCCGCTTGTTCGCGCAAAGAGGAGGCGCAACAGATGTTGTTGGAGGCGCTGAAGCTGGGCTATACTGGCGGCTATCTGCGCAGCTTCCTCGATGAGGGCGATGCGCTGCAACAAATTCTGCAAGCACTTATGCCTTCGTTGCGCGGCCAGCCCTTGCGCGGCTATGCTCAGACTATCCTGCAAGCCTTTGCGCCTGTCGTCAGCAAACCAGCGCTCTCGATCGTTGTGGAGACGTATGAGCCGCTCTCTGCACAGGAGCAGCATGTACTCCGCCTGCTTGCCGCAGGGCTTTCCAACAGCGAGATTGCCCGCGAGCTGGTCGTGTCGATCAACACTGTGCGCTCCCAGGTGCAGAGCATCTATCACAAACTGCAAGTCCATAATCGCCACGCCGCCAGCGTCACCGCCCGCAGCCTGCATCTACTCTAGAGGCGGTCCCGACAAAAATCATTCGCGCAATCGTCAGAAAGGATGATGTGCTTTCATCCCTCTTTCCACTACACTTTCCACAGAAGCAAACAAATTTGTTGCTCTCTTGTTTGTTTGGAAAGGTTATGTGTCGAAGATGTCTCAAGAACTATTGGCTCTATCGGAGGTCAGCGTGCAACCGGTAGCAGCTACGCCCATTATTACCGTTGAGAAGCTGGTCAAGCGCTACAAAAAAGCGGAGAAAAATGCGGTTGATGGCATTTCGTTTGCGGTGGCTCCGGGGACGCTGTTCGCGCTGCTGGGACCGAACGGTTCCGGCAAGACGACGACCATCTCGATGTTGACAACGACCCTCGCGTCCACCTCTGGGAGCGTGCGAATCGCCGGTTATGATCTGGATACGCAATCGCACCAGATTCGTCGTCAAATCGGGATCGTCTTCCAGAAGCCGAGCCTGGATCTCAACCTGACCGCTGAGGAGAATGTGCGCCTGCATGCAACCCTCTACGGCCTCTACCCCTATCGCCCCACGTTTCGCTGGATGCCCCGCGCCTATCGCGCCCAGGTGCAGGAGCTGGCGCAATTGTTGGGGATTGAAGAGGAGCTTTTTAAGCCTGTCAAGGGCTTTTCGGGTGGCATGAAGCGCAAACTGGAAATTGTGCGTAGCTTGCTGCATCGTCCCGCCGTCCTCTTCCTCGACGAGCCAACCACCGGGCTTGATCCTGAGAGCCGGCGCGGCCTGTGGGACCATCTGCGCCGGGTGCGTGCTGAGAGCGGGACGACGATCTTCCTGACTACCCACTACCTCGAAGAGGCCGAGGGGGCCGATAGCGTCCTGATCATCAATCGCGGGCAGGTCGTGAGCTTTGGGACGCCGCTGCAAATCAAGACCGAACTGACGCAGCCAATGCTCTTTATCGATGCGCAGGACCGCGACCAGCTCCGCGCCGAGCTACAACAGCTGGGCATCATCTTTAAAGAGGATGGTATGTTCTCTCTGGCGCTTGAGAAACGTGATATCCATCAATTACTCAAAAAAATTGTGACGCCATTGAGCGTGATCCAGACGCATACGCCCACATTGGAAGATGCGTACTTGCAAATTATTAGACAAGAAGACTAGGGGGGCGACATTATGAGCATCTCATCCATCTATGAAAAAACAAATCAGGGTCGGCAGCTCAATATCACCTGGAACGCCATTCTAACAATTGCGGGGCGCGATGTCACGCGCTTTGTGCGCGAACCGATGCGTCTGGTTTTCTCGCTGATCCTGCCTATTATTCTGATCGGTGGACTTGCAGGGCCGATGCAGATCAACTTTGGTCGCGCCGTCAACTATAACCTGATCGCTTTTACTATGACCGGCCTGTTAGCAATGACGCTGTTTCAAACGGCTATGAGCGGCCTGATGTCGCTGATTGAGGATCGGGAGAACGACTTTACTCAAGAGTTATTCATCGCCCCGATTTCGCGCTATGCCATTGTCTTCGGCAAGATCCTGGGCGAGTCGGTGGTGGCGCTGGTGCAGGGCGTTGTACTGCTGCTGGTGGGCGTGCTGCTCTTTCACGTGCCGATGTCGTTCTCAACGCTGCTCTTGATTGGGCCAGTTTCGCTGATTACCTGCCTGCTTGGTGGCTCCTTTGGGGTGCTGCTGGTCTCGCTCTTTAGCAATCAGCGAACGGCAAATATGGTGATGCCCTTTTTAATGTTCCCGCAATTTTTCCTGGCAGGCATCTTTTTGCCGCTGCGCTCGCTGCCCTGGTATCTGGATATCCTGTCAAAGATCACGCCAATGCGCTATGCTGTCGATCTCACGCGCGGCGTCTTCTATGCGGGCAGGCCAGAGGTGGGAGATGTCGTGCTTATGCATCCGATGGTCAATGTCATTATCATCGCCGTGCTATTCACGCTGTTTCTCTGCATCGGGACGTTCTTCTTCGTGCGTGCTGAGCGCAATCGCTAAGCAAAATGATACATTATGAATTTTTCACAAACAGGCCCGGGGAAGTCATGCGTAGCCGCCTTCTGTCTGGGACATGGGGTACCATGTTCTTTCGCATGCATGAGATCGATCATATGTGTCCGCATCTGCTCTAATTGTGCTATTCTCTGGTTGATGAGCATCGGTGTTTCCTCCTCCAAAGACTTGACCTTCTAGTCAACTATATAGTTTATAATGCCAGTATGCACACAGCAAGGGCTAGAGAAGCCCTTGATAAGTTTTTTACCGCGAGTATGTCGTAGCCGTGCGACATGTTTACCTGATAAAGGAATTGGAGCAATGAGTACAAAACCACATATTCTGGTGGTCTTTGGGAGCACGCGTCAGGGTCGCAGAGGCGACGTGGTGGTCGATTGGCTAAAAGATCGACTGGCAACACGCACCGATGCCACCTTCGAGTTTGTTGATTTGCGTGAGATCCCGCTGTCTTTTTTTGATTCGCCCGCCTCGCCAGCGCGCGGACCGGTCGCTCCCGAAGCAGAGCAATGGGCCGAGCAGGTTGATCTGGCCGATGGCTTTATCTTTGTGACCCCCGAATATAACCATAGCTATCCGGCGGTGCTCAAAAATGCCCTTGACCATCTCTATATGCAATGGGTACACAAGCCGGGAGCAATTGTCAGCTACGGTGGCCTGTCCGCTGGCTATCGTGCGGCGGAGCAGTTGCGCCTGGTGCTGGTTGAGCTGAAAATGGTGCCGATCCGTGAGCAGGTGGGCCTCTCGCTCGTTCCTGGTATTGTTCCCAATGTCACCACCCGGTCTGACGAGCCAGGCGGCGCGTTCCTCGATCGCTCGTTCAACGGTATGATGACCGAACTGTTATGGTGGGCCAACGCGCTGACCCCGGCCCGTGAACGCGATCGGGAGCAACAGGGTTAATTTTCAATAGAAAAGATGGCATATCTGGCAGATGCTTCAATGGGGAAGGTCTTGCCGGGTTACATGTAGCCGAACCATCCTCACTCTTTCTTCTCTCTCCTCAGAATCTCATCACAAATCTGGACAAGAACGGGCCTTCCACAGTATGATAAAGCTAGCTCGTGACCGCAACGTCATGCAAAAGAAAGAATAACAAGATATTGGAGGTTTGAGGGAAAGACCATCATCTCAATGCGCCCTCATCCTTGTTTGAGAATGAACAGAAAGCAGCTATTCTAGAGAACAGGTCGGTATGCCAACACTTGAAGGATCGGTCGAGAGTATTGTCTTTCGCAATGAAGATAATCATTATACGGTGGCGCGTTTTCGCCTCAACGATCGCGGGCGGCTGTTTCGCGATGATCTGACCACCATTGTCGGGGCCTTGCCCGGTATTCATGTGGGAGAATTGCTGACCGTCGAGGGCGAGTGGGAGAACGATCCGCGCTATGGCCGCCAACTGCACGTCACCAGCTTTACGCAACGCCTGCCCGCCTCCACCAATGGCATCATTCGCTACCTCAGTTCTGGTTTGATTAAGGGGATCGGACCCAAAAAAGCACAATTGATCGTCAACCATTTCGGTGAGCAGACCTTAGCGATTATCGAGCAGCAACCGGAGCGGCTCAGCGAGGTCAAAGGGATCGGGGCAAAGGATCGCGATCAGATCAGCAAGACCTGGACCGAACAGAGCGAAATTAAAGAGTTGCATCTTTTTCTGCAATCGCACGAGGTCTCGATCAACGTCGCCACCCGCGTCTATAAACAATACGGCAAAGAGTCTATTTCTGTCATTCGCGAGAACCCCTATCAACTGGCGCAGGACGTGCATGGGATCGGGTTTCGCACCGCCGACGATATCGCCGTCAAGCTGGGTCTGCCCTCCGACAGCCTGCCACGCCTGCTCTCGGGGCTGAAATATGTCTTGACGCAGGCCGCGAACGAGGATGGGCATTGCTTCCTGCTGGAGCGCGATCTGGTGCGCCGCGCCGCCGACATTCTCCAGGCCCCTCAAGCAACCGTACTGGCGGCGATCGAGCAATCGCGCAACGATCCCGAAATCTTTATCGAACCTGTCGAAGCGCAAGATGACGAGCCTGTTCCTGATGATGATGACGAAGTGGCGATCCCGGCCCAGCGTATTTATTATGGCCCGTTCTGGTATGGCGAAAGCGGTTCCGCACGCCTCTTGAAACGTCTGATGCAGTCTGAGAGCTGCCTGCCGCCCGCACCACAGCAGCTCTGGGAGAACGTCTTTAACCTGCTCAAGCAGAAGCGCAATATGCCTTTGACCGAAAAGCAGCAAATGGCGGTCAGGATGGCCTATGGGCAGAAAGTGTGTATCTTGACCGGTGGACCCGGCACCGGCAAATCAACCTCGCTCCGTGCGCTGTTGATGCTGTTGCGCAAACGCAAGATTGATGTGGCGATGGCGGCACCCACCGGGCGAGCTGCCAAGCGTTTAACCGAGGCCACCGGAACGCAGGGGACCGAGTTGCAGGCCAGAACGCTGCATCGCCTGCTCGAATATGCCCCGCACGATAACAGCTATCAGCGCAACGAGCATAATCCGCTGCCTCATCAGTTTGTGATCGTTGATGAGTTCTCGATGGTCGATATTTTGCTCTTCTACCATCTCTTAAAAGCGCTACCGCCCGCATCTCATGTGCTACTCGTTGGCGATGCCGACCAGTTGCCGTCTGTGGGACCAGGCAACGTCTTGCGCGATCTCTTGAAAAGCGCGTCGGTCCCAATTGTACGTCTGACCGAACTCTTCCGGCAGGCCCAGCAGAGTAAGATCATCGTCAACGCCCACCGCATCAATGCCGGACAGTTGCCCTCAACGAAGATCGAAGCAAGCAGCGACTTTTTCTTTATGGCCGAAGAGGACCCTATACGCGCTCAGCAATTGATCCTTGACCTTGTGCAGCGCCGCCTGCCTGCCCGTTATCGCTTCCATCCCCAGACAGATATCCAGGTCCTCGCGCCAATGTACA
>JAICIM010000128.1 GCA_025928885.1 Ktedonobacteraceae bacterium
AGTGGTACAACAGGTCTTTCATCAATAACCAGGTAATTTCACAGATGACCTTTTCTCTCTCTTCAGCTACACTCGAATGCAGAGTTTGTGATAAGGGAAAGAGTCAAATTTGCTAGAAATGTTCTATAGGCAAGATATAGACCCGTGATTGCGGCGGGAGGCATCGCCGATGGGCGTGGCATGCTTGCGGCACTCGCGCTGGGAGCCGAGGCGGTCTGGGTCGGGACACGCTTTGTAGCCAGCCAGGAGGCTTTTGCGCACGACGAGTACAAGCGGCGCATCCTCAAGGCCGAAGCAGCGGAGACGGTGCGCACAACCATCTTCGGCCCCGAGTGGCCCCATCAGCCAATGCGCGTTATTCGCAACCGTGTGGTCAACGAGTGGATCGATCGCGAGAAGGAAGTAGTATACAATGGGCCGACCGAATTTATCGGCGCAACCAATATTGCAGGCCAGCACGTGCCACTACCGAAATTTTCCGCGCTCCTGCCCATGCCGGAGACGGTCGGCGACTTTGACGCTATGTGCCTGACAGCGGGCGAAAGCGTTGGTCTGGTGAAAGAAATCAAGCCAGCTGGCGAGATCGTGCGCGGGATGGTTGAGGAGGCGGGGTCGATCATCGCACGCTTCGGCTCTACATCTTTCTCATCTGTAGCAGATAAAAAGCTTGAATAATCTGTCCGAACCGTTTATACTGAAAAGTGTTCTCACTTCTTCATATTGACGAAAGGTACAAACACTGATGACCTGGACGGCTTGCTAATATCTCCACTGGCAGTCTAGATGACTCCTTTTCTCTTGCTCCCTTCCTTTCCAGGGCAGGATATATGGCGGTTTCTTCTACAGAACGCCTCTCTATAAGCATGGAAAGTTGATCGAGCTTGAGAAAAGGTTGCTGCTGGTGGCGGATGTTGAGCAAGAGAAGCGATTCAGGTGAACGTGTATCCTGCCCCGTCTTCTGCATCCAATGCTTTCTTCGCGCCTCACATCCATTCTTCAATTTCCCTTTTTCTCCGTTTTGTTTTGAGATATCGCCTGTTTTCATTCAACGGAAAAAGGCAAAGGAGACATTGTATGGCTGATTTACGCCCAATCGTACCAATCGAACAGGTATCCGCTCTGTTGCAGCAGCACTTTCACGCACCGATCTTTGATCTGCTCCCCGTAGAAGGTGGGCAGGTCGCGCGTACGTTCTCGTTTCGGGCGCAGGAGCAAGAGTATATCATACGCTTCAATGCAAATAAGATGCTGGGTGGAAACTTCCCCAAAGAGGCGTATGTACAGCGCAAACTCGCTACAACAGCGCTCCCCCTCGCGCTTCTACTCTATGTGGGACGCATGGGAGACCTGCATGTTGCCATCTCGCGCAAGCTGCCGGGCAAGATGCTGCAAGACCATACTCCCCAGGAAGTTCTGGCGCTTGTGCCACAAATTCTTGAGCTTATGGCAATCGTCCACAGCGTTGATGTCAACAAGACGCAAGGGTATGGCGTCTTCGACACGCAAGGCAGGGGCATCGATGTAAGCTGGCATGCCAGCCTGTTGAAGGTCGCCGAGGAAGAGGATGAACGCGACTACTTTGGCAAATGGCATCGGCTGTTTGACGAAACTTTTTTGGAGCGCGACCTCTTCGAGTACCTCTACCAGCGCATGAAAGACCTGCTCGTCTTCTGTCCGCAGGAGCGCACGTTGTTGTTGTCAACGTTCACTACCCGCAATCTGCTGGCCCAGGACGGCAAGATTACTGCCGTCCTGGACCTGCTCGACGCGGCCTATGGTGATCGCGTCTATGATATTGTTGCCCTGGATTTCTGGTGGCCTCCATCGGGCATCCGTGAAGCATTTCTGGCCGATCAGCAGCGGCGCGGGCATGGTCTTCTCCACTATGCAGAGCGCTTGCTTTGCTACGAATGCTATCATGCGCTCAATGGGCTACGCTTTTTTGCTAAAGGAGGCAATGAACAGGCCTACCAGATGACGCGAGATATTATTCAGCAAAAGCTGGCCGCGTTCGACGCCTCATAGCCAGGCCGCTTGATAGCCTAAACAATAACAGAACATCTCCCGGTATCGCGGGAGATGTTCTGTAAAGGGACCAGTAGGACTTCTAGTAATCTACCAGGACCATCTTGACGAACTTCTTTGTCATCGCTATAATTGATATTGTTATCAGTGATGATAACATCATCACTTTAAAGGGAGGATGTGAAATGGCAGATCAACAAGACAACTCAAAAGGGAGCGAAGAGCAGGTCTCCCCTTCAGGACGTGGGCGGCGCGGGCAACGCCAGGCGCAGACACGCCTGCAACTCATCACTGGGGCGCGTAACGTCTTTGCTCGCGTCGGCGTGGCAGAGGCAACCATCGCACAAATTACCGCCGAAGCTGATGTGGGCTTCGGTACTTTTTACCTCTACTTCAAAACCAAAGACGACGCCCTGCATGCAGTTCTCGTGGAGGGCTTCACAACGCTAAATGCTCAGATCGACGAACTTCTGCAAGAGGCAAAGCAGCAACAACAGCCGTGGCAGGAGGCGCTGCAATGCTGTATTCGCGCCTATCTACGTTTCGCCTATCAGAATCGCAATTTAATGCAGATCATGTTTGCCGAACAGACGCGTCTGCAACAGGCAGAGCAGCAAGTCTTCTTACGCTTTGCCTGGCGTATCGTGCAGCTCCTGCGCTACGCTCAGGACTCGCTCCCTGAGACTGTATCTTCCGCACAGGCAAGCGAACTCGATGGCTATATCGAGTATCCGTTCAACCTGTTGACCGTTATGATTGTCGCCATGCTCAACCGCACCGCTATCTGGTGGCTGCGGCAACATCCGACCAAGAACAGCCAGGATGTACCCTCTTCGCTCGATGAGGCTAGCGCACTCGTCACGCAATTTATCATTGCTGGCCTGACGAGCACTTTATCAAATACAGAGGAATAAAGAGAAAGGATCAAGGGAATGATCAAGCTCACACGATGGCTCTTTGCCGCCACTTTCCTCCTGCTATTTTGCAGCGCTTGTGGCAACAACGCTCAGGCAACAACGCCAACCGCTTCCACCGCTACCTCAGCCGTTGCCACTACAAATAGTCAGATTGTCGCCACGCCCGTCACTACAACCGGATGTGGGAAAACTGCGCCCGCAACGCCAAGCACGACGCTCGATGCTACGTTGACCTCAGATGGCGCACAACGAACGTATAAGCTCCATGTGCCGACCGGATACGACACACAGCACGCGGCACCGCTGGTGCTGGATATTCCAGGTATGAACGAGACGGCCCAGGAACAGGAAATCTATTCGCGCTACGATGCCCTGGCCGATCAGCAGCACTTTCTGCTGGTCTATCCCCAGGGTACGATCGACTCTGGTGGCAAGCTTGGCTGGTCCACCTACGGCCGTTTCGATCCAAAGGTAAATGATGTGCTGTTCTTTAGCGATCTGCTCAACGCACTGCAAAAACAGCTCTGCATTGATGCCACGCGCATCTACGCAACTGGCATATCCAATGGCGGCGGCATGACGAACCTGCTGGCCTGCCAGATGGCGGGACGCATCGCCGCCGTTGCGGAGGTCTCCGCCGCCATCTACACCATTCCCGGCGGCTGCCATCCCACACGACCCGTACCATACCTGGAATTTCACGGCACAAGCGATCCTCTCGTGCACTACAATGGAGGCAAAGTCGTAGGCTTTGCGCCAATCATGCAGACCATGCAAAGCTGGGCCACACTCAACGGCTGCACAAGCGGACCGACCACCTTCTTTCAGCAGGCCGACGTGACCGGGTTCCAGTGGTCTGGCTGCAAAAACGGCGCGATCGTACAGCATTATCGCATCAGCAGCGGCGGCCATACCTGGCCCGGGGCCAGAGCAGTGCCGCACCTCGGTCCTACCACGCAAACCATTTCAGCAACAACGCTTGGCTGGCAATTCTTCCAACACTATCATCTCTAGGAAATATGTTTCGTAGTCGCGCGACTTTATCGCGCTGCTGGTGGAAACGCGCTCTTTTTCTTCCAGGGAATATTGCACATGGGTATCAAGGATGATGAGAACTGGTGTCCAGCATAGCGCCGCCAGGCTCATTGCCACCATGAAACCGCCCAAATATGCGTGCCATGCTCGTCCCAAAGAGAAGTACGCCTGATCCTACAGCAATAATCTGGTCTGTCGCGTGCAGATCAAAATTCCCAACGCGACAGACCAGCATATACGCAAGAGCCAGGTTGAAAAAGCCCCAAAGCACATTGACAGTCGAGGACGACAGTCCCTTCCCTGGCGGCTTCGCAAATGGACTTTGAAAAGGCTGACCCATCAAGCCACTGATAAAATGCGGGAGAGCATTGGTGAAAAATACCCCCCCAAAGAAGTAGGCAACGTCATATAACCATTGCATGATGCTTAAATCCTCCGTTGAGACGAGTTTTGTGGCAATCTTGCCATCGAGCCTGATGGTGTTTTTTTGCGCATTCCACCATCAGCCGTAGTGGCAATGCCGGGAAAAATTCGGGGAGTTTTGTGCCTGGAGAAGCCTTGTCATGAACGAATGGTAGCACCCCGAATTGGGTCAAACCTACTTTTGAAGCTCTCCCGACAGGAGTTTCATCTTCCAGGTTTCAACCTGAAGCACTTCCGCCTGTCGCGGAAAGATTTTTGTTAACAGGACGTGCTGAACTTCTTCATCGTTATCGAAACAGCAATCGGCTAAAACTGTTAACTGATAATCAAGATCAGCCGCTTCTCGCAGCGTTGATAAGACGACTCCACTGGTTGCTATACCACAAAGCACCAGATGCGAAATACCCTGGGATCTCAATACCACTGCTAAATCACTGCCGCTAAACGCACTCACACGACGTTTCGTAACCACAATATCCGTTGGTTGTGGGGCAAGAGCTGAAGCGATCTCCATTGCTTTCCCCGTCAATGAGGAAGATGGTTGTGCTTTCAGTGCGGAGAAGGATTTATTGCCTGGACTAACTTCGGGATACCCTGGACGAAAGGTCACGGCGACATAAATGATGGGAATTGACGCGCCACGAGCAGCGTCGATAGCCGTGCGTACAGAGGTGAGAGCGTCCCCCTGCTGTGCGAGCCTGGCGACAATTCCTTCCTGCATATCCATCACTAAAAGAGCGCTATGCACATGTATATCAGACATCATTTTTTCCTTTCTTTTGCAATACGATACATGTTTGTTCTTCTATCAACTACTCGCTTCTCAGCGCTATCATTGACTCTTCAAGGCTTTTCTCTGCTGGTTGACGCAGAAGCCAGGCGATAATCGCAACAACGAGGCTGAGCGTACCTCCAAGCAAGAATGTCGTTGAGACGCCAATGCGCGTCGTTAAAGCACCTGCTAAGAAGTTCCCTAATGGCAAGGCACCTGTGTAGACCAGGAGATACACGCCTATAATCCTGCCACGGAGATGATCGGGGACGATTGTTTGAACCGCTGTGTTCGCTGTGGCTGTCACGACGATCTGTGCAAACCCTATGCCGATGAGCAAAGGGAACGCGAGGATGTACACGGGAGAAAAGGCAAACGCAATCTCAAGTGCGCCAAACACGAATGCCGCAATCAGCAGAAAGCGAATACTCGGTTGACGATTTCCCCAGGCGACCCAGAGCGCTGAGAAGAGAGCACCAAGCCCATAAGCAGCTGCAATGAAGCCATATCCCGTCGCCCCAGCATGGAAGACCTCGGTGGCAAACAGCGGCAGCATCACGTTGAACGTGATACCAAACAGCCCGATTCCACCAATGAGTCCTATAATGAGAAGAACGGCTGGCATGTGCCAGGAATAGGAGAGACCCTCACGCAAACTCTGGAGCGTGCTGCGTTTCTTCTCGTCCGTCCTTTTGCCAGGCAAGGCGTATAACGTTCGGATGTCGATCATGCATAGGCCGATAATCACAGCGATAAAACTCAGCGTGTTGAGGAGAAAAAGTGGTGCAACACCGAGCCATGCGATCAACACACCACCAAGCCCTGGTCCCAACACACGAGCCATATTAGCCAGCGAAGAATTCAGGGCGATGGCGTTTGGGAGATCTTCGCGGCCCACCATTTCATTAATAAACGCGTTTCGGGTAGGGCTATCAAGTGCATTGGTGATGCCTAGCAGTGCGACCAGAAGCAGGACATGCCAGACCTGGACCGCTCTCGTTATCACTAGAAACCACATGACGGCTGACTGAACAAGGGAAATGGATTGTGTCACGAGCAGCAGCGTGCGTTTGGGGACGCGATCAGCGAGTACCCCACCGTAGAGTGAGAACATCATCACTGGCACGTACTGAAGCAAGCTCACTATACCTAGCAGCAACGCGTTATGTGTCAATTGCAAGACCAACCATGCCTGTGCGGTTGCTTGCATCCAGGTTCCGACCTGCGAGATCATTTGACCAAAAAAGAACAGTCGATAGTTACGATGGCGCAGGGCAAGAAACGTTCGCCCCAAACCCCTGGTCTGTGTTCTGACTGGCGCACTCCGCTGCTTCTCTGCGAGAAGAGTATGTTCATGAGTGCTGGATTTAAGGGATCGCATAGGTGTTTTCTCCCAGCAGGGATCGCTGCTTGCGAAAAAGCCAATCAAAGTTCTTCCTCACTGAGATGGCGCAGGTCGGGCAGCGCTCCTCGTAAATGCGTCCGCTCTTCCTCACTCAGACGGCTGAGAAGACGATTTAAGTGCGTTCGCCAGAACTCCTCATAGAGTGACACCACCCGCTGACCACGTTCAGTCAGTGATATTTGCACCACCCTCCAGTCTTGTTCATCGCGCGTCCGTGCAACGAGGCCCTGGGCCAGCAGGCGTTTCACCATAGCAGTGATAGCTGGCGGTGCAACGTCCAGTTGCTCAGCTAATTCTTGCATGGTGCATTGTTGACGCGTCATCAGCACACGCAAGAGTTTGAATTGTCCTTTGGTGGCCCGGAGCACTAGAATGTCGCGCCATTCCGGGGCGACCTCATCTGAGTCGTGGGGAAGCTCCGCACGAACGCGCTCCAATAAGCGGGGAATAACATCAAACAACTCGTTAGCAATATCCAGGGTGCTCTCAGAAGAAGGCTCACTCATACCGATCCTTTCCCTCTTTTTGTTCATGTATTTAATATCTCACGTAGTTATTAGTTAAATACATGAACAATATTATACGAAGTCCCGTTCCTCTTGTCAAGGAGAGCTTCGCCGACGGTATGAGACGGGGAGCGCGATCTGGATATGAGAGGGGCGATAGCGTGTGACCTCGCCTGGCTCACCAGGCGAGGTCACACGCTATCGAAGTTCATGCAAGTATCAAGTATTATTTGCTATTTGTATGCTCCTGGTACACGCTGCCGCCAAATTGAACGTATTTGATTTGCGCTCCATCTGGATGCTGTACCCGCATCTCCATGCCGGTTGGAGCCTGCTTCGGGCCTTCGATGATCGTTGCGCCGTGCTTGAGCAAGAAATCTTTCCATTCATCAATCGAATCGACAAGCAGGTTGGCCTGCGTGCGTTTGAACGGCTCAAGCGCCTGCTCTGGACCAGCGAGCAGCAGAAACGAGCCAACCTGCGCCGCCTCTATCCCAACCTCAGCGTAGCGCTCGCGCACCCCACACGGCTCGCCAAAGAACGCTTCATAGAATGCGATGGTTGCTTCCAGTTGCTCACTCTCCACATAGAGCCGCGTAATCGTTTGTACTATCTTCATCGTCTTGCCATCTCCTTTTCACATTAGCTGTTCTACTCACAGCAATTTCACATTCATGAGATTAGCGCCGTAATTTATGCAATCTCATCTTTCAAAAGCATAGCATAGCGCTCTGGATCGAACAAGATAAAGTATTTGAATAGATCCTTCGATTTTTCTGATATGTTGATGAAAACAAAAGCGTACCTCCCTTATGATGCCGAGAGGTACGCCTGATTGTACATTGATATTTTTTCTACTCATTCGCTCAGGAACGAGAGGACAGCCTCAATGAAGGAGCGGCGGCCACGTTCCGGTTGGTCCAGGTGGACATAATGGGTGGCCTGGGGCAGCGTGAGCGTACGCACGCGGGGAGCATGAACGAGACGTTCAGCCAGCAGTTCAATATCCTGGGGACGGGACCAGAAATCGCGCTCAGATCTCAAGATCAGGGTCGGCACGCGAATGAGCGAGGCATCCCACAATTGGCGCCCTGTGGCGAGATAGAAGCTATCTTCCATCGCTCCACAGGGCGCACGAAAGCTGGGAGGCGTTCGCGTCTCACTGGTTGGATCGCTTGCCAGCGCTGCGGCTAGATATGCCTGCGCAACGGCAGGATCGCGCCACTGCGTTTTCTCTTCAAGCGGGATGCTCCGGTCCCACGATGGCAGCAGCGAAGCAGCTGTATTGAAGCGATAGGCTCCATACGCGGCGATGTTGAAGCGACCAGGATGCTCAGGATCTTCGCTGTCGGAGCCATGCCCCAGCGTCGGATGATCTGGCGTGCCACCATACAGGCTATTGTAGAGGATGAGATGGCTCACTCGCTCAGAATAAAGCGCGGTGTAATAACCGTACCAGTGACCGCCGGTCGCCCAACCGAGCAGGGCCACGCGCTCGACATTCTGCCGCTGACGAATCCGCTCAACGACGGCTGCAACATCTCGCACAACCTCCGACGAGCGCACCAGCGGAGGGTTTTCTGTGGCAGGTTGCTCCATTGCGAGGGGCCGCGACGATCGCCCATAGCCACGCGCATCCATTATATAGACACAATATCCGGCACTCGCCAGATCCGTTGCCAGCGAGCCATTGGGGACATCCAGATCGAAAGAGGCAATACCGGGGACGCGAGCGCCATGCAAGAGCAGCAGCGGCCCCTTCAACCTCTCTTGCGCTGCACTCGTTCTCACTTCTCGCACAAAAATCTGGACGCCAGGATCACTTTTCACAAAAAAATCTTCACGGCTGATAGGTTGTTCTTTGCTCATAGCTCACATTCTGCAATAAGCGCTTTTCACTGTCAAGGCCAGCAAGATCGTTTTTCTCGCTATGCCTTCTTTTTTGAAGCAAAAGAGAGACCTATCAAGATTTAAAGAATACTAAAAAGAAAGATGAGCTTTATATCTTGCTCTTCTGTTGCTCAGTGAACTGGATAATCGCATCCGCAGCACGCTGATAGCCGCCGCCAGCAAGCGTGGCCTCACGCAACGATTGCGCATGTTCGCGATACTGGACGTTCTGCGCAATCTGCTCGACGGCGGCACGTAGATCCGTTGCATTCACGGTATTTTTGTCCAGCAAGGCACCCAGCCCCAGGTCAACGATGCGCTGACCGTTCATCTGTTGCTCCGGCTGCTGTGGCACCACCACCATCGGCACACCATAACCCATGCTCTCCATCACGCTATTCGTCCCGCCATGCGTCACAAAGACCTGTGTACGCGGCAGGATGTCGAGTTGTGGCACGTAGGACGAGAGCAGAAAGTTCTCCGGCACGGGACCAAGCTGCGTCACATCGGTCGATCTTCCCACCGCGAGTACCACCTGCCAGGGCTGCCCACCAAATGCCGCAAAGCAGTGTTGGTAGAAGTCGAGCTGGCTGTTAGCGACGGTCCCCAGCGAGATGTAGAGCAGCGGCAGGTCGTCGCGAAGCTGCTCAAAGGGAAAGGGTATCTCCTGATGGCGCGGGAGTAGCGCTGGTCCGACAAAGACGAAGCGCTCGTCAAAGGTCTCTTCCATCGGTTGGAAGAAGCGCGGGATAAACACGATATTGAATTGCTCGAAAGAGGCAAAGACGGAGAGCATCCTCTCCATCGCTGCATTCGCCGCTTCTTCCTGCATTCCTTGAGAGACAAATCTGGCCGTTACACTTTCGATAAATTCCTGTGCGCCGGGCATGTTATATATGCTATTATAGTGCTCGTTGGCGGCATAGGTTGGACGCAGCGCAATGGCCGGTAGTTGAAGCGTCTCAATGAGCGGCTTTGCCCAGGTAGACATAAAATCATAGAGGATCACATCGGGCGAGAGCGTGCGCAGACGATCGATGACCTGTGGCGGAATAGTATGTATATAGTGTGTGAACCCTCTCTGCCCGCTGCTCGCTACCTCATACGGCTCAAAGGTAGCTCCCGTTGCCTGAATAGTCTCACGAAACTCTTCAGTGAGGTAGTAGCTGACAGTGTGGCCGCGCCGGACCAGCTCCTCAGCTACGGCCAGCGTGGGGTTAACATGTCCCCACGCTGGAATATTGCAAAACGCGAATGTTGCCATTATTTTATAGAATCCCTTCCATTTTTTTGATGAGATGGGCGAACAATTCAAGAACACCCCGGATTGTATAACTATTAATGGGTTTTAGATGTGATTGTTAACCATATGATGTGACGTAAGTACGGCTATACGTCATGATGGCCGTACTTTACACTAGTTATGCCTGCTCAATACCGCTTGTTTCGTCGGTCTTTGGCGCTGCATTTGTAGGCTGATTTGCACCATAGATGAGGTCGGTGAGTTGCTGACGGGTTGTTGCGAGCAGGGTGCGAATCCGTGCCAGGTGCTCAGGATTGTCGAAAGATGAACGGGCGACGATGGCAAAGAGGCGTGCGACCTCAGCTGCTTCGCTCCCCAACGCCTGGATGGTCGGATCATTGAAAAAGTTTTTGCGCCCTCTAAAACCGCGCTCCCAGGGAGCATTTGCAAAGCCCTCGGCCTCTTTTTGTTGCTCAGCAAGGAAGGTGCGTCCAGCATCGGTGATCGAGTAAGTCTTCTTGCCCTCCGTCTCCTGAACGGTTACGAAGCTGCGATCTTCCAGCATTTGCAGCGTGGGGTAGATGGTTCCCGCGCTGGGAGTGTAGAAGCCACCCGATTTTTCTTCCAGAGCTTTCATTATTTCATAGCCGTGCATTGGTCGCTCGCGCAACAGTTCCAGCAGTGCGAACTTCACATCGCCACGACCGAAAAAGCGTCGTCCCTCTCCAAACGGTCCCTGGGGGCCACCCTCGCCAAATGGACCTCGACGACCGAACGACCGGTGGCCATGCATACCGAAAAAGTGTTCATGCTGTCCATGATGCTCATGCCAGCCGCGAGGGCCATGATGTCCGTGCCGCTCACGACGATCTCCTGCATCCTCGCGCATCCAGGGAGGTGTCCAACCACCCCAATCGCCACCTTGTTGAGCTTGATAGGCAAAGCCTCGTTCAAAATTGTGAAACATGTGTTTGTTTGTCCTTTCTCTGTATTCTTACGAATACGATATATCGTTATGTATTGATTATAACGATATATCGTATTCGTGTCAAGCCTTTAATGGAGGAAAAATCGCCGCTGCTGAAAACTCGTTTGTATATGCAGCGGGATCAGTCAATGGGTGACTGAAATGTTCAGAAACCAGTACCAGATTTTGAGCAAGAGCGTCGCTGGCATCCAGACCAAGAGAGGGGCGAGCCACCATAGCGCCAGAGGTGCCACGCGCCTATAGATCCAGGCCAGCAGCAAAGAAAGCAGCAAACCACAGATATCCATGAGCAGGAGTCCCAACGGATTTCCCTGTACAACAATACTGAGCGGCAGGAACAGCAGGGTCATAACCACGAGTACCACAAAGCAGATCATAGCTCTGCGAATAGTCTGCATATGGCGACGTTGCCAGATCAACGCAGTCGCAACTCCTAAACAGGGATAGATGATGCTCCAGATCAGCCCGAAGAACCAGTCAGCAGGCCAGATGGGAGGAGTAAGGTAGAGAGGATTCTTCGCAGGATTGCCATGAACAACGCTGAAAGTTATACGCCCATCCAGCGTTCCGATCAACATGATAATTATAGCAAACAACAGAGCAAGACGCCAGGGGAAACGCAGTGAATGATCAGCTACAGAAGAAATTCGCATATGGACCTCCTTGACAGATTATTTATCAACCATTTGGTCAGTAATGCAAGATAACATATTACTGCTTCTGCTGTCAACCATCTGGTCAGTAAGCAAGAAGGCCAGATGATATATGCTATTGTGGAGCTTCACGGGATAGAAGGGCTTGCACCACCCATTGTTCAAATTGAGCGATGACCCGCGCTGCATCATCCGTCTGGGAGGTCATTTGTAATGGCAATCCTTTACAGAAGGTCATAATGGCATGAACAATTGTCGTCGTGGCAATGTTGGCATCAAAGATGCCTTCCCGCGCCCCATCTTCGAGAATAGCGCTCAGATAATTTGCCCACGCCTCCTCAGCATGTAAGAGTTGTCGAATCAGAGGATCACGCCGTCCTTGCAGGAAAAGCTCGTCGATGACGAGAAAATGTTCGGGAGACGTTTGAATCTGGTAGGTAACGGTGGCAAAAAAGGCATGGAGTCGATCAAGAGGAGAAGCCTCATTGGCAACTGGGGAGGGCTGTATCGTGACAAAACGCCCTCCCACATAGTCGATCACGGCAGCAATCAGGCTTTCTTTGGTTGGGAAATGATACACCAGCGTCGTATGATTGATCCCGACACGCTCCGCCACCTCCCGGATGCGCAGGCCAGGCACCCCTTTTTCCGCGATGAGATGATAAGCCGCCTCAACAAGCAATTGTCGGCGGGCATCAGCGCTTAAACGCGTTCGCTCCCGTGCTTGTGAAGAAGCCAGAGAACCAGTATCAGACATAGAATAACTCACTTTCAATATAGCAAAAAGAGCTGAGCATCTTCGCCCATCCATCCTACCACCATGCACGAAAACGCATCAAGCACCACAGCCAGAGTATTATCTTTCATCTACTGCATGAGTAGCAAGCAATATCCATCTTGAGATACTACCAAACCCTTGACAAACTTCTCTCATATGGAATATTCTCTCATATATGGAAAATAAGTATGGAGCTAACACATCTATTGATTGGCTGCTTGCTCAGCGCCTCAAGGCATTGCGAACAGAGCGCGGCTGGTCTTTGGACGAACTGGCAAGGCGCAGCTCAGTGAGCCGGGCCACGCTTTCACGACTTGAGAATGGAGAGGTGAGTCCCACAACGAATGTGCTGGGCAAGCTCTGCGCGACCTATGGTCTGCCCATGTCGCGGCTGATACGCATGGTCGAAGAACACTTTATCCCTCTGATTCCCCACAGTTCCCAGCCTGTCTGGACGGATCAGAGTATTGGCTTCCAGCGGCGTTC